>JALYTE010000049.1 GCA_030854435.1 Acidobacteriota bacterium
CCGAGCGCGAGGGTAATCAGCCCTCCCAGCGAGGAGCCGCCGAGGGCCGTGTTTTGAGGGCCGGGCAGCGTGCGGAAGCGGCGGTCGATCAGCGGCTTTAAATCTTCGGTGAGCAAGCGGCCGTAACGCCCGCCTTCGCCGCCGCCGAGTCGCGGGTCGCGCGTTGGGGTGTACTCGGCCATGCGCCGGAGGCCGGTGTTGGCGACGCCGACGAGGATGATCGGCTCGATGAGTCCGGCGTGCGTCAGGGCGTCGGCGGTGAGGTGCGCGCGCCAGGTGCGGTTTACGACGTAGGACGTGCGGCCGTCGAAGAGGTTCTGGCCGTCATTGAGGTAAAAGACGGGGAAACGGCGGCGCGGCTGAGTTCGATACTGCGGGGGAAGATAGATGAAGATGTCGCGGTCGTCGGGCAGGAAGCGCGAGTGGAAATCGCGCAGCACGCGGTAGCGCGGATTGCCGTCGAGTTCGTGACGCGGCCCGGCTTCTGTATCGTCGGCGGCGGCTGGCATGGCACGCTCTTCCACATCTTCTGCAAACGATTCGTTCAAATCGGGGGACACAACCTATCGTGTAAGGATACCCTTGAGAGTAGCAGGGAGCGACGATGAAGAGGGAATACCACAGATGGTTCTCGGGACGGCTGGGCCGCGACATGGAACTGCTGGTGCATGGGCATGACGGCCTGCCTGCGGTCGTGTTCCCGACGTCGCAGGGCAGGTTTTTCGAGTTTGAAGATCGCGGCATGGTGGATGCCGTGCGCGACAAAATTGAGGGTGGCCGGCTGCAACTGTTTTGCGTCGATTCGGTGGACAACGAGAGCTGGTACAACCGCGATGTACCGCCGCGCTGGCGCGTCGCGCGACATCTGCAATATGAGAGCTACATCGTCGAGGAAGTGCTGCCGCTGGTTCGCCAGATGAATGGCCGTCCGCACCTGGCGTCGGTGGGTTGCAGCTTTGGCGGCTATCATGCGGTGAATATCGCTTTGCGGTATCCGGATAAATTCACCGGATTTCTTTCCATGAGCGGGGCGTTCGATCTGCCTTCGCTGGGGTTCATGCATGGTTATCACGACAACGATTTCTATATGAGCCAGCCGACCCAGTATCTGCCGAACCTGGACGATCCGTGGTATCTCGACCGCTATCGCCATCATACTTATGTGCTGGCCACCGGAGTTCATGACCAGTGCTGGAAGGACAATGAAAATCTGGCGCGAATTATGCGCGGCAAAGGCATCCCCGTGCAACTCGATGTATGGGGCGACAATACCGGGCACGACTGGCCGTGGTGGCAACGCATGGCGGAGGCGTACCTCTAAAGACGGGAGACAGGACGGGGCAAAAGATGAAGAAGATTGGCGTTTTGTTTGGGATGGAGAATACTTTTCCGGGTGCGCTCGTCGAGCGGATCAATTCGATGGAAATCGAAGGCATCGGCGCGGAGTTTGTCGAGGTGGGTGGGGTCGAGATGGCGAAGCCGTGCCCTTACGCTGTCATTGTGGATCGAATTTCGCATGATGTGCCGTTTTATAGGTCCTATTTGAAAAATGCGGTGCTGACGGGAACGCAAGTGATCAATAATCCTTTTTGGTGGTCGGCGGACGATAAGTTCTTCAACTACGCGCTGGCCGAAAAGATCGGAGTCGCCTCGCCGCGGACTGTGCTGCTGCCGCACAAGTATTATCCTCCGATGACCGAAGCCAAGTCATTCCGAAATCTGCAATTTCCGCTGGATTGGGACGCAATATTCGACTATGTGAAGTTTCCGGCGTTTCTGAAGCCGCATGACGGCGGCGGTTGGCGCGACGTTTACCATGTCCATGACCGCGATGAATTCTTTTCGGCTTACGAGCAGTCACGCGATCTTTGCATGACACTACAGGCGGCGGTGAATTTCAAGGAGTATTTTCGCTGCTATGTGGTCGGCCAAAAGGACGTTCGCATCATGGCGTACGATCCGCGCCGCCCGCATGAACACCGCTATGTGCTGGAGCCGCAGGAGTATCCGAAGGGTCTGCTGAAACGCGTCGAGAAGGACGCGCTGACGCTGTGCCGCGCACTGGGTTATGACCTGAATACTGTCGAGTTTGCGGTTGAAGACGGCATTCCATATGCGATCGACTTTATGAACCCCGCTCCCGATGCCGACCGGCACTCGGTGGGTGAAGAGAACTTTCAATGGATCGTCGATAAGGTCGCGAATCTTGCTGTGGAGAAGGCGCGGAATCCTGTGAAGTCGCGGGAATTCCGGTGGGCCGGGTTCCTGGGCAATGAGAACGCGGTGAAGCCTAAGGCTGCAAAGGCCGCAAAGAAAGCTCCGGCGAAAAAGGCCGCATCTAAAACTTCGGTGAGGCAAAGTACGCCGTTGAAGTAAAAATACCTGTTACTGCATACATCGAAGGGGCCCACATGCGACCTACATTTACGCTAGGAATTGAAGAAGAATATCAGACGATCGACCCGGAGACCCGCGATCTGCGCTCGCATATTGCGACGGAGATGCTGTCGCAGGGTAAGCTGCGGCTCGAAGAGCGGGTGAAGGCGGAGATGCATCAATCGGTGATCGAGGTCGGCACTCGCATCTGCGAGAACATCGAAGAGGCGCGCGAGGACATCTACGACCTACGGCGCAACATGATCCATCTCGCCGGGGAAAATGGCCTGGTGCTGGTCGCCGGGGCGACTCATCCGTTTGCGGATTGGCGCGATCAGGAGATTTATCCCGATCCAAGGTACGACAAAGTAGTCGAGGATTTGCAGCTTGTGGCGCGCTCAAACCTGATCTTCGGATTGCACGTTCATGTAGGGATCGAGGACAGGGAAGATGCGATCCGCATTATGAATTCCTTGCGATATTTTTTGCCGCACATTCTAGCGCTCTCGACCAATTCGCCCTTCTGGCTGGGCATGGATACAGGCTACAAGAGCTATCGCGCCAAGATCTTCGAGCACTTCCCACGCACCAATCTTCCCGATGCGTTCAACGATTATTCGGAGTTTGAGAGTTACGTCAATCTGCTTATCAAGACCAATAGCATCGACAACGCGAAGAAAATCTGGTGGGATGTACGGCCGCATCCGTTCTTCGATACCGTCGAGGTTCGCGTGTGCGATATACCGTTGCGGGCGGAAGAAACGGTCGCTATTGCCGCGCTAATTCAGGCGACCGCGTGCAAGCTGTGGAAGCTGCATGAGAGCAACCTTGACTTTCGTCAGTACTCGCGCGCTCTGCTGATGGAGAATAAATTCCGCGCCGTACGCTATGGGCTCGACGGCAAGCTGATCGACTTCGGCAAGCAGGAAGAAGTGCCGGAGCGCGATCTTATCGTCGAATACTTGAATTTCATCGACGACGTTGTGCCGGAGCTGGAAAGCCGCGCCGCGATCGATTACATCTACACGATGCTGGAGCAGGGGTCGGGCGCCGATCGCCAGCTTCGTGTATTCCGCGAGACAGGCGATCTTAAGAAAGTCGTCGATTACATGGCCGAAGAAACGCGCGCCGGACTTGATTTGTAGGAAGGAAGAGAAATGAGTGAGTTGACGCAAGAGACTGTGATGGACCTGCGCGAGGTGAAGTTCCCGGAGGAGTTTCTAGAGGGCGCGCGCAATGCGGTGACCACCTGTCTTCGCATCCAGCCGGAAGAGAAAGTGACGCTCATCACCGATGAGAGTTGCATGACGATTGCCGCGTCGCTGGCGTCCGCACTTGAAAAGATCGGCTGCGCGTGGAACGCTTTTGTGCTGGAAGAAATTGCCGAGCGGCCGTTGAAGAACGGCATGCCGCAAGAAGTGCTTGACGACATGGAGTCGTCGCAGGTGAGCATTTTTGCGGTGCAGGTGCAGCCCAACGAATTGCGCTCGCGCATGGACATGACCGACGTCGTCAACCGCCGCCACATGCGCCACGCGCATATGGTCAACATTACGCCGGAGGTGATGGTCGAAGGGATGCGCGCGGACTTCAATGCGGTCGATCGTTTGAGCCAGGTGGTGCTCGACAAGGTGCGCAAGGCCTCCTATATTCATGCGACCACAGCCGCCGGGACGGACATTCGCGCGGAGTTGGATCCGGCTTATAAGTGGTTCAAGACCTCTGGAATTATCAGTCCTGAGAAGTGGGGAAACCTGCCCGGCGGCGAGTGCTTTACGGCCCCCGGGGAGGTCAATGGCATCTTTGTGGTGGACGGTGTGGTGGGCGATTTTCTGTGCGCGCGATACGGCATTTTGCGCGAAACTCCGCTGACGATTGAGATCTCCGGCAATCGCATTGTGTCCGTTGCGTCCGACAATAAAGAACTGGAGCGCGAGTTCTGGAGTTACACCCACACGGACGCGAATTCGGACCGTGTGGGTGAGTTCGCCATCGGGACCAATATCGGCGTCACGCGGGTCATCGGCAATATTCTTCAGGATGAGAAATTTCCCGGCATTCATATTGCGTTCGGCGATCCTTATGGAGCACATACGGGAGCGCCGTGGAAGTCGACGACGCACATTGACGTGGTGGGGCTTTCGTTTAACATCTGGCTCGGCGGTCCGGACGGCGAGGAACAGATCATGCGCGAGGGCAAGTTCTTGATCGGGGCTTGATCGCGGGCCTGGGAGAACAGCGAACGCGCAGGACGCAAAGGAAAGTAGCCGATGATTGAGAGCTATCGCAGCGATTTCAATGCGCGATTTACGCAGGCGAAGTATGCGGAATTGCTGCGCCGACTCGACCGGCGCACGAATGCCCATGTGGATTTTCGGGTCGCCGAAACGCCGTGCTTCTTCCCGCGCGACCTGATGGCGGAGATGGTGCAGGCGGGCATCGATTTGACGCACCAGCTCGTCGATAATCCGGAGTACATGCGCCGATCCGCGACGGCGATTCCTGCCCGGTTTCGCATGCCGAACGAAGATGCGCATCCCCATTTCATGACGGTGGACTTCGGCCTTGTCCGCGACGCTTCCGGCGCGCTCAAGCCCCAGCTCGTCGAGATGCAGGCGTTCCCGTCGATCTTCGGTTATCAGCCGCTGGTCGCGCAGGAGTACATCGACGTTTTCGAACTCGATCCGAAGCTCGAATACTTTTTCGGCGGAATGGACGAGGGGAAGTATTGGTCGTCGATGCGCGATGTGATCGTCGGCGGACACGATCCCGAGAATGTCGTCCTCGCCGAAGTCGATCCCGAATTGCAGAAGACACTGCCCGACTTCCACATGCACGAAGAGCATCTCGGCATCCGCACGGTGAACGTCACGGAGCTTGTGAAGCAGGGCAAGAAGCTGCATTATCGAAGCGATGGAAAACTCGTTCCGATCGACCGCATCTATAACCGCGTCATTGTGGACGAGTTGGAGCGCAAGGGTGTGACGTTGCCGTTCGACTACCGCGATGCGCTCGACGTGGAGTGGGCCGGGCACCCAAATTGGTACTTCCGGATCAGCAAATTTTCGATTCCTTACCTCGATCATCCAACGGTGCCTGGGGCCGTTTTCCTGGACGACTGGTACGCAGGTCATGGACGCGAGCGGCTCCCGGCGGACCGCGAGAATTGGGTGTTCAAGCCGCTCTACAGTTTTGCCGGGAAGGGCATTCAATTCGCGCCCACTGACGCCGATCTCGACGCCATTCCAGTCAGCCTTCGTCACGATTATTTATTGCAGGGACGAATTCATTTCGTGCCTGTCATCGCGACCCCCGAAGGCATGACGCAGGCCGAGGTGCGCATCCTATATGTATGGCCGGACAAGGGCAAACTGACGCCGATGACAAGCCTGGTGCGGATGGGCCGCGGCCTGATGATGGGCGTCGACCACAACCGCGATCGCGCCTGGGTCGGCGGCTCAGCAGGGCTATTTCCCGCAGGGGGGAGTGCTATCGGCCAAAAACTAACGTAGAATCGTGCAGCATTCGCAACGCGTTTGTATGAGAGGTCAGAAATAGAGCGTGTCCACTCTTCAAAAATCGATCCGCACCGATCCGGTGCGCACAGCGGTCCGTTTTCCCCTGCACCTCGACGTCACAATCTCGTGGGCCAAGGGCAACTTCCATGCCGTTACCGAGGACGTCTCCGCGAACGGAATCCTGTTCGGCGCGGACAATCCGCCTCCTGTCGGCGCTCGTATCCAGTTCACGCTGGCCATGCCCGCCGAGATCATGGGCTCGCCCGAGGACGTCATGTTGCACTGCATCGGACGCATCGTTCGACACCAAGTAACGGCGGGAAAGAGCATGGTGGCCGCGGTCATCGACGAGTATTCGCTAAAGGCAGAGCATTCATGAAAGTCGAACTCACCAACGGCAAAGTCCCTGCGGAAGCCGCCGCGCTGGAAGCCCCGGCACAGAGCATTCGCGTCATCCTTGCGGATTCGCAGGCGATTTACCGCGTCGGGATGCGAAAGATTTTCGCGCTTGAAGACGACATTCGCGTGGTCGCACAGGCCGAGACGCTGGAAAATCTCTACGCTGCGCTGCAACATTTTCCGACCGACCTGGTGCTGCTCGAAGCACAGTTGATCCATGGCAACATCGACGCCATTCCTGAATTTATGCGGCGCGCGCCGGACGCGAAGTTGATTGTGCAGATTTCCGAAACCGATGAAGCAGCCATGGTCGAGCTCTATCGCCGCGGGGTTCGCGGTGTCGTTCCCCGCTCGATCTCGCCCGATCTGCTGATCAAGTGCGTGCGCAAAATTGCCGCCGGCGAAACCTGGATCGACAATCGGAGCATCAGTTGGGTGATCGAAGCGTATCGCGCGCAGGCCACGACGCTCACCAACCCCAAGATTCAGGCGAAGCTTTCGCCGAAAGAACTTTCGATCATCGGATGCATTACGCGCGGCATGAGGAACAAAGAAATTGCATACCAGATTGGCACCACCGAGCAGGTCGTCAAGAACTATCTGCGCAAGATTTACGACAAGCTGGGTGTGTCCGACCGCCTCGAACTGGCGCTTTACTGCATGCACCACGAAACGCTGAAGAAGGGCAATCCGATGACCGAGCCGCCTGTCCCGATCGACACGCCGCCGTCGCGCGGAAAGCTCTAGGCGCATGCCGTTGGCCTTTCTGCAGCACATGCGCGAACTGACGAAACCGCAACGCCGCGCGTTCACCGCCTGCTTTCTGGGCTGGTCGCTGGATTCGTTCGACTTCTTCATTCTGACGTTTTGCCTCGACGACGTTGCCACGCAATTTCAGATCAGCCGCACGACTGTGACGGAGAGCATTTTCGCGACGCTCGCGATGCGGCCCGTGGGCGCGCTGCTGTTCGGTTGGCTGGCGGAGCGGTTCGGTCGGCGACCCGTGCTGATGGCCAACATTGTGTGCTTTTCGGTGTTTGAGCTGGCGTCCGCATTCGCTCCGAGCTGGCATATCTTTCTGTTCTCGCGGGCGCTGTTCGGAATTGCGATGGGCGGAGAATGGGGCGTCGGGGCCGCGCTTGCGTTGGAGTCGCTGCCAGTGAAAGGGCGAGGTTTTTTCTCCGGTCTGCTGCAAGAAGGCTACGTCGCTGGAAATTTTCTGGCCGCCGCAGTGTACGGCTTGTTTGGGTTGGCGATCGCGCATTTCCACCTGCACGGATTCCTCGCGAGCTGGCGCGTGCTCTTTGTCGTTGGCTCCTTCCCCGCCCTGCTCGTCTTCTATGTCAATGCGCACGTCGAAGAATCGCCGGCGTGGAAGTCCTCGGCGCGCGGCCAGCGCTCCACGGTCAAGCGCTGGACGTTTTTGCGAGAATTTCTACGCCACATTCCAAAGCTTCTTTTTCTGACGCTGATGATGTTTGCGTTCATGTCCTTTAGCCACGGGACGCAGGACCTTTATCCGAGATTTCTGAAACATGACCATTTGTTTTCCGCGCCGCGCGTATCGTTGATTGCGATCGTCGGAAATATAGGAGCGTTCGCTGGCGGCGTGTTCTGCGGCAGCGTTTCCGAACGCTTCGGACGCAAGCGCACTATTGTAGCGGCCGCGTTGCTGGCGATTCTCGTCGTTCCCTTGTGGGCCTGGAGCCATACGGTGGTGGCGCTGGCACTGGGTGGGTTCTTGATGCAGTTCATGGTGCAGGGCGCGTGGGGCGTGGTCCCGGCGCATCTGAATGAGCTTTCGCCTGGGCCGCTGCGCTCGGTTTTGCCGGGGCTGGCGTATCAACTGGGGGCGTTGCTGTCGTCGTGGAACATTGTTCTGCAATCGACTGTCGCGGACCGCTTCTTTGGCGGGCGGCTGGCCCCCGTGATAGCGGGTACCGTGCTCGTGGTTGGAGTTTCGGTCGCAACGATCACGGCGTTTGGGGCCGAGGCGAAGGGGGCCGATTTGTCGAGATCATAGGCCTCTCGATGAGTCGGGCTTTCAGCCCTCGAATTCTTCACCGCGCCCGAACCCTGGGGCGTTGCCCCAGGCTGGTATAAAACGGGCCTTCGGCCCTGACAGCGAACCTGTCCACGATCGGAAATTTATTTTAGAAACTGTTTAATAACTGGAAATTCGTGGCATGGCTGGTAAGAATTAGTGCTGATTAAGGCGAAATGCGGGGGTTCTTCGCTGCGCTCAGAATGACGGCGAAAGGCAAAAGCCGCCATTTTCAGAGTTCTTAAACAGATTCTTAGAGCTTAGGCTCCGATTCCTTCAGCAACTCGACGAGGCGATCTTTCCAGACGGCCGCTTGCGTATGCGTGCCGTGACCGCGCGTGGCGGAGGAGATCGGGATCATGACGAACTTCGCGTTGGGCATCTTCTTCACCATCTGCTCGGCGATGCCAAGCTCCGGAGGATTGATGTAGTCGTCCGCGGAGTTCATCCACATGACGGGCACCGTGATGCGGTCAAGGTGCCGACTCGGGTCGTAGTTGCGCGACGCGTTGACGTAATAGATGAGGTTGTTGGCGTCGGTGTTCGCGACGGTGCGCTCCAGATATTTATCGACGTAGCTCTCCGCCGCCGTGCGGGTCGGCGCGGTCTTCTGCATGACGAGCGGCGCGGACCCCATGATGAGCAGCATCTCGTTGGCGGCGCGCAAGCCTTCGACAGGCTCAGACGTGTATTCGCCTTTCTTCCAGGCCGGGTCGCGCTCGACGTTCTCGATGGCCATGTAACGCATCATGCGGTTTCGCCCGGCGATTTGCACGGGAAGACATGCCATCGGCATCAGCGCGTCGGCGAATTTCGGATAGGTTTCGCCCCATACGAAGCTCTGCATGCAGCCCATCGACGTGCCGAAGATAAGGCGCAGATGGTCGATGTGCAGGCCGTCGATGAGCATCTGGTGTTGCGAGCGCACCATGTCGTCGTAGTCGTACTGCGGGAACTTCATGTGCAATCCGTCGCTAGGCTTCGATGAGTCGCCCTGGCCGATGTCGTCGGGAAAGATGAGGTAAAACTTCGCGATGTCGAGCGG
>JALYTE010000066.1 GCA_030854435.1 Acidobacteriota bacterium
CGCGCGGGCAGACCCTGGAACGCGACCCGCTCGCCCGCGAGGTGCAGCCAACGCGCCAGGCCGTCGTCGTCGGGGAACTCTTCGAGCACGGCGCGGTCGGTTGCCGCGATATCGGCCGGATCGCCCGAAAGCGCGACCCACCGGAACGGGCCGCGCCCTTCGCAGAAGGAATCCCGAATGAAGGCCGGAACAAATCCCGGATACGAGAAAGCGTCGTCCGCGCCCGCGAGTTTTGCCTGGGCGCGCAGATTGTTTCCATAGTCAAACGCGATGGCGCCACGCTTCTGCATCGCGAGAATCGCGCCGACGTGATTGACCATCGCCACCTTCACCCGCGCCTCATAGGACTTGGGGTCCTGTGCTCGCAGCGCGTTCACGTCCTCGTCGGGCTGCGTGGGCGGAAGGTAGCCCCACATGGGGTCGTGCGCGCTGGTTTGGTCGGTGACCAGGTCGGGCGTAAAGCCCATCTGCACCATGCGCGGCAGAATCTCTGCAACGTTGCCCTGAAGCCCTATCGAAAGCGCCGTGCGACCCTTCTTCGCCGCGCGCGCCAGAGCGATGGCTTCGGTGAGAGATGTCGTGGCGCGGTCCAGATAACGGGTCTTCAATCGCCGCTCAATGCGGCTGGCGTCCACTTCGATGCTGATGCTCACGCCTCCCGCCAGCTTCACGGCCAGCGGTTGTGCGCCGCCCATGCCGCCGAGGCCGGCCGTTACCGTGATGGTGCCCGCCAGCGTGTCGTTGAAATGTTGCTTGGCCGCGCTCTTGAAAGTCTCGTAAGTGCCTTGCAGAATGCCTTGCGTCCCGATATAAATCCACGACCCAGCGGTCATCTGCCCGTACATCATCAGTCCCGCTCGGTCGAGCCGGTCGAACTCTTCCCAGTTCGCCCATCGGGGCACAAGGTTGGAGTTCGCGATCAAGACGCGCGGAGCAAGCCGATGCGTTTCGACGACTCCGACCGGCTTGCCCGACTGCACCAGCAGCGTCTGGTTATTTTCCAACCGGTCGAGCGTCTCAACGATCTTGTGATAGCACTCCCAATTGCGGGCGGCCTTGCCGCGGCCGCCATAGACGATCAGCTCTTCAGGTTTCTCGGCCACTTCGGGGTCGAGATTGTTCATCAGCATCCGCTTGGCGGCTTCCTGAATCCAGCCCTTGGCGGTGCGCGTATTGCCACGCGGCGCACGAATCGGAACGTAGCCCGGAACGTGGCCCGGAACCAAGCTGCTCGCCATCAGTGAACCTCCTCGACTGCACGACCGCAAGTGTGAAACCCATCTGCCGCCAGGAACTCGGCGGCAAGTTGCATCGGCCCGGACAACACCTGGTCTTCCTTCCACGCGGGGACACTCTCTCGAAACAGCGCCTTCGCGGCTTCAAGCACCGGCGTCGTCCGCTCCCGGCGAAAGTCCAAAGCCCGGGTCGCGGCGAGCACCTCGATGGCGACCACCATCTCCGCCAGACGCGCGCTCTGCTGTAACTTGAGGGCCGAGGTCATCCCCATGCTCACGAAGTCCTCCTGATTGCCGCTGGTCGGGATCGACCCCACAGACGCCGGTCCCGCAAGCACTCGCATCTCGGCCACCAAAGCGGCGGCAGTCACCTGGGCCATCATCAGGCCCGACTCGATCCCGGGACGGTCCGCGAGGAACGCGGGCAGTCCCTCATTCAACGATGGATTGAGCAATCGTTCCGTGCGCCGTTCGGAAATCCCCGCCAGTTGGCAGATCGCAATGGCCAGATAGTCCAGCGTCAAAGCCAACGGCGCTCCATGAAAGTTCCCGCCCGAAACAATGTCGCCCGGCAGTTCAGTGCCCCTCTCGTTCACGAAGACCAAGGGATTGTCGGTGGCGGCATTCAACTCGATCGTAAACACTCGGCGCGCCTCCGCGAACGTGTCCCATGCGGCCCCATGCACTTGTGGGATGCACCTCAGACAGTATGCGTCCTGAATCCGCGCTCCACCGGTCCCGTGTGTCCTTTGTATCGTGCTGTCTTCGAGCAGCGCAAGCAGATGTTTCGCGCTCAGCCTCTGGCCTGCGTGCGGCCGGGCGTCGTGCAGCCGCGCATCCAGCGCGGCGGGAGTGCCGCCCAACGCCTCCATGGTGAAAGCGGCGGCAGTTTGCGTGGAGTAGAAAAGAGCTTCCAAACGGACCAGTTCGAGGCAGCCAAGCGACAACATCGCCTGGGTCCCATTGAGCAGCGAGATGCCCTCTTTCGCAAGCAGTTTGATGGGCCCCAATCCGGCCCGCGCCAGACACTCCGCCGCGGAAAGAACCTCGTCGCCATAGGTGGCCGATCCCTCCCCAATCAGCGCGAGCGCCATGTGGGCAAGAGGGGCAAGATCGCCGCTCGCGCCGACGCTCCCACGCGATGGAACGACCGGTGTGACGTCATGGTTGAGCAGATCGCAGATCCGTTCGGCGACGATGGGGCGAATGCCCGACAAGCCTTTGGCGAGGACGTTCGCGCGAATCAGCATCATCCCGCGAACGACGTCTTTCGGCAGCGGCTCGCCAACCCCACAGCAGTGAGACCGGACGAGATTGACCTGCATCTGCTCCAGTTCATCTTCGTCGAGGCGGATGTTGGCCAGCAGACCCACTCCGGTATTGAGCGCATAGACAGGCTGGTCCCCGGACATCGCCGCTTCCACCGACCTGCGCGAAGCCATCATGGCGGCCATTGCCGCAGGCGAAATCTCTACCCGTTCCTGGCCGCAAGCCACGGCGACAACGTCTTCGACTGTCAAACTCCGACCATCCAATTGGATCATGTAAAAATGCTAAGGAATGTTCGGCGATTTTCAAACAAGTAGCAACCGGAAAATGAACGGCATCTCCGTGGAATCCATCCTAAAAACGGTAAACTACCGTTGAACCCACTTTCAACGTTATAAATATACACTTGGTTGCGGAAAGGGATTGGATGAAAATCGACGGTCTGGACGCGATCGACAAGAGTGTCCTTCTTGAACTGGCAAAAGAGGCCCGCCTTCCATTCGCGGAGCTGGGCCGCAGAGTGGGCCTGTCGCCCTCCGCTGCGAACGAGAGAGTGAAACAGCTCGAAGGCCTGGGGTTCATCCAGGGGTATCGCGCCAAGATCAACCTGAAGGCTTTGGGACTCACCATCACGGCGTTTATCCGATTGACCTGCGACGGCCAGCGGTACAGACCGTTCTTGAAGTTCCTGGGCAGCTTGGATTCGGTGCAGGAATGCCACCACCTGACCGGGTCGGACGCGTTTCTGCTCAAAGTCATTCTGACATCGACCGTCGAACTGGAAACATTGATCGAAAAGCTCTTGCCCTATGGAATGCCGACGACGAGCCTCGTGCTGTCGACTCCAATCGCGCGAGACGAAGACGCTCATCTGTTGGGCCGATTGTCGACCGGGTCGCGCCGTTCTCTAAAATCACCGTTGTAGGGCCGGAACTTTCGATTGTGACTGGTAAATCGGATATGACAAACATCGCGTAAGCATCGTTCTGGGACCTGACCTTAGCGGAGATGCGAGACCTCACAGCGTCGGTGAAACCGGCTCCCGGCGGCGGCTCTGTCTCGGTCGTGTCGGCTGTTTTCGGCCTGGCGCTGATCTCAAAAAGCATTGCGATTTCTCTACGGCATGTGGACACGGATTCGCCCCGTCACAAAACTCTGTTGGAAGTGGATCGCCATATTGGGACATCGATGGAACGTTTGGGGGCCTTTGCGGACGCGGACGCAAATTCGTTCCAAACGTACTTGCAGGCTCGCGCGATGCCCCATGCCACGGGAGACGAGACGCAGGCAAGGGCCACGACGATGCGCAACGCGCTTCTCGACGCCATACGCACTCCGCTGGAAGCGGCCAGCGAAATGTGCGAGTGCATGGCATTCGCAGAGTCCGCCGCGAAGCTGTCGGACGATCGCGTGCTAAGTGATGTCGTCGCCGGTGCGCTTTTGTTGCGGGCGTCCATCAGCAGCGTTTTGCTCAATGTCGATATCAACCTGGTCGATCTTCCCGATACTGCGATTCGGGAAGAACTCCATTCGCGAAGAATGCGGCTCGAAGAGGCCCCGGCACAACACAGCGAGGCCATCCGGCAGGAATTTCATTCGCGCGTGACCGATCCTGATCGCGGTCAGGTCTAAGAGCCCGTTCACGATCTCTCTTGACTCTCCCCCAAAAAATCTGTCATCTCGAACGGCGGTGCGTTTTTTCCCCTTCCCAAAATCTGTCATCTCGACCGGAGGCGCGCTTTTTGCGCCGGAGTGGAGAGACCCGCAGCTTCTCTGCGCAACCCAACATCCTTGCCACCACGGCGGAGCAGGGCATCTCGGAATTGATGGTCGATCTCTACCGAACGGTGCAGAGACCTCTTTCGGCAGAGATGTTGTTTGGCTGGCACCGAATGGTCACTCTCGGTCGAACGGATATTCATGACACCGGTCGTTTTCGGACCAGCCCTCGGCCCATGCAGATTGTCTCTGGAGCTTCGTATGACCGAAAGATCCATTTTGAAGCTCCGCCATCGAGCCGCGTGACCTCCGAGATGGAAGGATTTGTCGATTGGTTCAACCGGTCAGGCCCGAATGGTTCCGAGACGTTGCCGGCCCTCACGCGCGCCGGACTCGCCCATCTGCGATTTGAAT
>JALYTE010000083.1 GCA_030854435.1 Acidobacteriota bacterium
TCCTTGAGCTTGGTCAGGTACTCGAACACCTCGTCGGCGGTGCGCAGGTCAGGCTCGGAGACGATCTCGACCAGCGGCGTCCCGCAGCGGTTGAGGTCGATGTAAGTGCGCGAAGCCGAGTCCGCAAAACCGTCGTGGAGGCTCTTGCCGGCGTCCTCTTCCATGTGCAGACGCGTCACGCCGATGCGCTTGGAATTGCCTTCCGCGTCGGGGACGACGATGAACCCGCCCTCCGCAATCGGCTTGTCGAACTGCGAAATCTGGTAGCCCTTGGGCGAGTCGGGGTAGAAGTAATTCTTGCGCGAGAAGATGCTGGTCTCGCGAATCTCGCAGTCAATCGCCTTTGCCGCGAGCACGGCAAACTCTACCGCCTGACGGTTCAGCACCGGCAGCGCGCCCGGCAAGCCGAGACACGTAGGGCAGGTGTGAGTATTCGGCTCGCCGCCATACTCGTTGCGACAGCCGCAGAAGGCCTTCGACCGCGTGAGCAGTTGGACGTGGACCTCCAGCCCGATGACAGGCTGGTATTTGGCGAGAATGTCGGGCGAAAGCGCAGTGAGCGTAGCCATTGCTCCTCGATTCTAGCAATCGAATTGGATTTGCTCGCAGGCCGCTCGTTCCGAGCGAGGAGGGGCACGAAAATGGCAAGTAAAATGGAGCGAGCATGATTCTCCCCTTCGTCCGCGAGTTGATGGCGGACCTGGAGTCCTCCGCGGCATTCGAGCGTGTGCGTCGCCATCTGGCCGGCGGCACGGGGCGGAGACGTGTGTCTGGACTCACCGCCACGGCACGCGCCTTGTATCTGCCGTACTTCGTGCGCGCGGGACAATCGCCAGCATTGGTGATCGTCTCCGATAACAAAGCCGCAGAAGCGTTACACGCGGCCGTGTTGGCGGCGTGCGAGCTTACGGGCGCGTTGGATCGCGACGAAGTGTTGCGACTGCCCGCGCACGATGTTCTGCCCTTTGAAAATCTCTCGCCGCACCCGGAGATTCAAGAGCAGCGCGCGGCTGCGCTGTGGAAACTGGCTACCGGCGGAGCGCGTCTGGTTATCGCCCCGGTCGAAGCCGCCTGCATGAAGCTGTTTGGTCGCGACTACTATGCGGCGCTCGCGCTGGAGTTGCGCAAGGGCGAAGAGTACATACCCGAGATGCTGGTCGAGCATCTGCTCTCGGTCGGATATACGCGCGTCGATGTGGTCGAGATGCCAGGGCAAGTCGCGGTTCGTGGCGGCATCCTGGATGTCTACTCGCCGGAGATGAACCGCCCTGTGCGCATCGATTTCTTCGGCGACGAGATCGAATCGATTCGAAAGTTCGATCCCGACACGCAGCGTTCGAGTTCGCAGATGGATTCCGCGCTGCTGCTGCCGCTCACCGAAACTCCGGTGACTGAGAAGTTGCTGGCGGCGATCAATGCGCGACTCACGCGCTCGGGAACTGCGGCCGGAGCGCAACTCGAAGGCGGCGAGACGCCCAGCGAGTTGCAGACGCACACGGACAACGCGACCGTCTTTCCCGGCTGGGAGTTTTACGCGCCCGTCGCCGGAGCAAAGTCTTCGCTTCTTGAGTTGATGGGCCCACAAACGCGCGTGTTTGTCGAAGAGCCTGCGATGGCGCAGAACCAGGCCGAACGCTGGTGGAACAAGGTCGAGCAGCGCCATGACCGCTCCGGCATCGGCTCGCTGGTGCGGCCCGAGGATTTGTACCTCTCGCCGTGGGAGTTGCAGGACCGCGTGCGCGGTTACACAGGTTGCGAACTCGACCAGCTTGGCGCAGTGGACGTCCTCGATTCCGACCGCAGCGATGCCAGCGAGATCGAGTTTGCGACTCGCCCAACGATGCGTTTCCACGGCTCGATACCTGCATTCATCGACGAACTGAAATCGCTGATGAACAATGAGGCGCGAGTGCTGATCGCCGCGCCTAACCAGGGTGAAGTGGAGCGGCTCGCGGGTCTGCTACAGGAGTACGGCGTCGCATACCGGCTTGGTTCGCGCCCCCAACAGGCAGGGTCTTCAACGGTGTATTCGGAGTCGAGCTACCTTGCTGGCGATCTTCGCACGCCGGTGATCGCGCGCACGTCGATTGCGAACGGTGTACAAGTCCTCGACCTCGACCGCGCGACGGGTCGACAACTGCTCGTATTTGGCGCTAACGATCTCTCCGACGACGCCGACGTAAGCGCGCGACCCGGCCCACGCAAATCGAAAACCGCCGCTTTCATCTCCGACTTTCGCGACCTCGCAGTCGGCGATTACGTTGTGCATGTGGAACATGGCATCGCACAGTATCAGGGTTTGCGCGTGCTGGAGCAGACCGATCAGCCGCCGCTGGAGTTGATGATTCTCAACTTCGCCGACGATGCGAAGCTGTATGTCCCGCTCACGCGGCTTGACCTGATTCAGAAGTATCGCTCGACCGACACTGGCCCAGCGCCTCCGTTGAACCGGCTCGGCAATCAAGCCTGGGCGAAGACCAAGGCGCGAGTGAAGAAGGCCATGCAGGACATGGCCGAGGAGTTGTTGAAGCTCTATGCGCAACGCGCGGCTGCGGTCGGCACGGCTTTCTCACCGGACAACAATTTGCAACGCGAGTTCGAGGACGCGTTCGACTTCAACGAAACCGACGACCAGATAAACGCCATCGCCGACATCAAGCGCGACATGGAAAGCACGCAGCCCATGGACCGTCTGTTGTGTGGCGACGTGGGCTACGGCAAGACGGAAGTTGCGATGCGCGCGGCCTTCAAGGCGGTACAGGACGGCAAGCAGGTCGCCCTCCTCGCGCCCACGACCGTGCTTTGTTTTCAGCACTTCGAAAGCTTCAAGAAGCGCTTCGCGAATTTCCCCGTGAACGTCGAGATGCTCTCGCGTTTCCGCACCGCGAAGGAGAAGAAGACCATTATGGAGCGGACCGCCGACGGCAAGGTGGATATCCTCATCGGCACGCATGCGATCCTTTCGCAGAGCTTGAAGTTTCAGGACCTCGGTTTGCTGGTCGTCGACGAGGAGCAGCGTTTCGGCGTGCGTCACAAGGAGCGGCTGAAGCAGATGCGCGCGGCCATCGATGTGCTGGCGATGTCGGCGACGCCGATTCCACGCACGCTGCACATGTCCCTTGTTGGCTTGCGCGACATGAGCGTGATCGAGACCCCGCCAAAGGACCGCATGGCGATTCAGACCATCGTCGCCAAGTTCGACGAGAAGCTGGTGCGCACGGCCATCGAGATGGAACTGGAGCGCGGCGGGCAGACGTATTTCGTCCACAATCGCGTGGAGACAATCTACGAGCTTGCCGCGAAGATTCGTGAGCTTGTGCCTCAGGCCCGCGTCGTCGTAGCGCACGGACAGATGCCGGAAGCGGAACTCGAACGTGCGATGCTGGCGTTCATGGACGGCGAGTACGACGTGCTGTGTGCGACCAGCATCATCGAAAACGGGCTCGACATTTCGCGCGCCAACACGATCATCATCAACCGCGCGGACCGCCATGGGCTGAGCGAGTTGTACCAACTGCGCGGGCGCGTGGGTCGCTCGAATCGGCGCGCGTATGCGTATCTGCTGATTCCACCGGAGCAACAGCTCACCGACATCGCTCGGCGCAGGCTGGCGGCGCTGAAGGAGTTCTCGGATCTTGGAGCGGGCTTCAAGATCGCGGCGCTCGATCTCGAGTTGCGCGGCGCAGGCAACATGTTGGGCGGCGAGCAGTCGGGACACATCGAGGCCATCGGCTTCGAAATGTACACGTCCATGCTCGAAGAAGCGGTCAGTCGCTTGAAAGGCGAGGGACGCGAAGAGCGTCCCAATGTGGTCGTCAATCTCGGCATCTCGCTACGCATCGACGATAGCTACATCGCAGAGGAGAACCAGCGGCTGCGGATGTACAAACGCATCGCGGGCGCGGAGACGGACGCCGCGCTCGTCGACGTGCGCGCGGAGCTTGAGGACCGTTACGGCGCGCCGCCGGAAAGCGTTCTACACCTGCTGGCGGCGGGAGAGATTCGGTTGACGTGCGAACGGTTGGGGATTTCGCAGCTTGAACGAAAAAGAACAGTTGTGGAAGAGCCGAAGAAAGTTTCTGCGCAGCAACCCACATCTCAAACGCGAGATGTGGGGTACCTAGCTTCTGTGCCCTACACGCGGCAGTGGACGGCGGGCACTGCGCCGCGCGTTTCGCTCGCGGGCCGACATGGGCAGGCTCCGCTGACAGCGAACCTACAGTTCTCCAGCCGCGCTGTGATGAATCGCGCGGAGACCAGTGCGACTCGCGCGGCGCGGGACGTTGCGGGCGTGCGGCCGGCAAACGCGCCTGCCCAGGCGGGCAAGATGAAGGCGATGCGCGACATGCTGTACGTCACGTTCTCGGACAAACTG
>JALYTE010000141.1 GCA_030854435.1 Acidobacteriota bacterium
CGTCGTACCGCGAGATTTCGCTGCTGCTGCGCCGTCCTCCGGGCCGCGAGGCGTATCCCGGCGACGTGTTCTATCTGCACTCGCGTTTGCTGGAGCGCTCGGCAAAGATGTCGAAGGAAAACGGCGGCGGAAGTTTGACCGCGCTGCCGATCATTGAGACCCAGGCGGGCGACGTTTCGGCGTACATTCCGACCAACGTGATTTCGATCACGGACGGACAGATTTTCTTTGAGACGGACTTGTTTAACTCCGGCGTGCGGCCAGCGGTGAACGTTGGACTTTCGGTGTCGCGTGTAGGCTTTGCGGCAGCGATCAAGGCGACCAAGCAGGTGGGTTCGACGCTGAAACTCGACCTCGCGCAGTATCGCGAACTGGCGGCGTTTTCGCAGTTCGGCTCGGATCTCGACAAGGTGACGCAGAACCAACTCAATCGTGGCGCGCGGTTGACGGAGTTGCTCAAACAGCCGCAATTTCAACCGCTGACGTGGGTGCAGCAAGTGGCGATTTTGTTCGCCGGAACGCAGGGTCTTCTGGACGATGTCGAGGTCAAAGACATTCGTGCGTTCGAGGACGGGTTCTACGGATATATGGCGAACGCGCAGGCTCAGTTGATGACCGATATCGAGAGTAAGAAGGCGCTGGACGACGACATCAAGGCGCGGTTGACGGAAGCGATCAAGCAGTACAAGCAGGACTTTCTCGACGCACGCAAAGACGCGGCGAAGGCGTAAGCGATAATCAGGGAGGAGGCGACATGACCCAAACGCAAATGCTGCTGACGATTTTTATTCCTACGCTGACCGTGCTGGTGGGCATTCTTTTGAACCGAAACGACTATACGAAGTTGGAAAATCGGCTGGGCACGATGGAAACCAGGTTGGATGGGCGAATCAATGCCTCGGAGACAAGGCTCGATGGGCGCATGAATGGGCTTGAGTCGCGCTTTCATGCCGATATGTTGATGGTTATTGGAAAGCTCACGGAGTTGGAGCTTCGCGTCGCCAGAACTGAGAGCGAACGAAGGTAAGCACGAGAAACTATGGCAAACGTACTCGATCTCCGGCGACGCATTCGCAGCGTGAAGAACACGCGGCAGATCACCAAGGCCATGAAGATGGTCTCGGCGGCCAAGCTGCGTCGCGCGCAGGAACGCGCCATGCAAGCGCGGCCGTATGCGCGGATGCTGGCGAACGTGCTGGAGTCGCTGGTGCGGCGCACCGATCTGATCGACGACACGACCGGCGACGTGGTGCATCCGCTGCTGGTGGAGCGCGAAGAGAAGAACATGCTGGTGCTCGTGATCGCGGGCGACAAGGGTTTTGCGGGCGGCTTCAACTCCAACATCGGCAAGGCGGCGCAGAAGTTCATCGATGCACGACGCGCGTTGGGACAGAACATCGACCTGGAGCCGGTCGGGAAGAAGGCCATCGGTTTTTATAAGAAACGTTTTCCGGCGGCGACCTATGAGCACAAGGAAGAGCTTTACGACAACGATCTTGCCAAGCACATCGAAGACATCCGGCATCGCGCAGCGCCGATTGAAGTTGCGGCTGAGCATCCGACGCTGTTGTTGAAGGCGAACTTCCACGAAGTGACGGAAATTGCGCAGTCGATTATCGAGCGGTATGAGCGCGCGGAGATCGATTCGGTCTACATCGTTTTCAACGAGTTCAAATCGGTCATTTCGCAGCGGGTGGTGGTGGAGAAACTGGTGCCAATTCGCAAGCTCGGCTCGCAGGAAATTACAGTCGCCGAAGAGATGACCGAAGAACAGAAGGAAGCGGCAGGGCGGGCGGCGATGAGCGCGGGCATTTCGATCAACCAGCCTGAAGAGACCGAAATGGAGCGCGAGGCCAAGAAGTTCGGCACGGCGGAGGTCGATTACATCTTCGACCAGGACGATCCGGGACGGCTGTTCCGCCACCTGATGCCCCGCTATGTGGCGACGCAGATTTTCCATGCGGTGTTGGAGTCCATCGCCGCCGAACATGCGGCGCGCATGACGGCGACCGACGCCGCGACCAAGAATGCGGGCGAGCTGATCGATTCGCTTTCGCTGACGATGAACCGCGTGCGGCAGGCGGCGATTACGAAGGAAATTATCGAGATTGTTTCAGGGGCGGCAGCGCTCTAAAAGCAGGTCCCCTTCGGGGATGACAGAAAGAAAAGCAAGAGCAAAAGCGGATATCCTTCGGGATGACAGAAAGAAAAGCAAGGACATGGCAGACACACAAAATATCGGAAAAGTCATCAGCATCAGCGGCCCGGCCGTGGATGTTCAGTTTGAAGAAGCGAGGATGCCCGCCATATTCCAGGCGCTGCGCATTGTCGGCGACGGTTTTGTGACGCCGTCGCCGGTCGATGTTGTCGTCGAAGTGCAGCAGCATCTCGGCGAAGGCCGCGTGCGCTGCATCGCGATGGTCGCGACCGAAGGCATGGTGCGCGGCATGAAGGCCATCGACACCGGCGGAATGATTATGGTTCCCGTGGGCCGCGAGACGCTGGGCCGTGTGCTGAATGTGCTCGGCGAGCCGGTCGACGAGCTTGGTCCGGTCAAC
This sequence comes from Acidobacteriota bacterium, assembly GCA_030854435.1. Taxonomy (GTDB): domain Bacteria; phylum Acidobacteriota; class Terriglobia; order Terriglobales; family Acidobacteriaceae; genus Granulicella. The sequence goes on from JALYTE010000141.1 coordinate 2,559, forward strand.
GCGAAGGTGCATATGCCGATCCATCGGCAGGCTCCGAGCTTTGAAGAGCAATCGACTTCGGAAGAGATGTTCGAGACTGGCGTCAAGGTCATCGACCTCATACAGCCGTTTTTGAAGGGCGGGAAAATTGGGCTGTTCGGCGGCGCGGGCGTGGGCAAGACCGTTATCATTCAGGAACTGATCAACAACGTTGCGACCAAGCACGGCGGCTACTCGGTGTTCGCGGGTGTGGGCGAGCGCACGCGTGAGGGCAACGATCTTTGGCATGAGTTTCAGGAGTCGGGCGTCATCGATCTAAAGGATTTTTCCAAGAGCAAAGCCGCGCTGATCTATGGGCAGATGACCGAGCCTCCAGGGGCGCGCTTGCGCGTCGCGCTGACAGGTCTTACAGTCGCGGAGTATTTTCGCGACGTAGATGGCGCCGACACGTTGCTGTTTATCGACAACATTTTCCGCTTTACACAGGCGGGGTCGGAGGTCTCGACGCTGCTGGGCCGTATGCCTTCGGCGGTTGGTTATCAGCCCAACCTTGCGACCGAAATGGGTGAGTTGCAGGAGCGCATCACGTCCACCAAGAAAGGCTCTGTGACGTCCGTGCAGGCGGTGTATGTGCCTGCCGACGATCTCACCGATCCGGCCCCGGCGACGACGTTTGCGCATCTTGACGCGACGACCGTACTATCACGGCCATTGTCGGAACTGGGGATTTATCCGGCTGTCGATCCCCTCGCTTCCACGTCGCGCATTCTTTCTCCGCGCATCGTTGGGCAGGAGCACTACGACGTTGCGCAGGGCGTGAAGCGCATTTTGCAGCGGTACAAGGACCTGCAGGACATCATCGCGATTCTGGGTATCGACGAACTGTCGGACGAGGACAAGACCACTGTCGCTCGCGCGCGCAAGGTGCAACGCTTCTTGTCGCAGCCGTTCCATGTCGCGGAGATTTTTACCGGTATTCCGGGCGCTTACGTTAAAGTCGCGGACACCGTGCGCAGCTTCAAGGAAATCATCGAAGGCAAGCACGATGACATTCCGGAGCAGGCGTTCTATTTGAAGGGTGGCATCGAGGACGTTCTCGCGGCTGCCGAGAAGATGAAGCAAACGGCGTAAGGACAGCTTTTAGCTTCTAGCTAAAGGCTAAGAGCTAGAAGCTAGAAGCTAGAAGCTAGAAGCTAGAAGCTAGAAGCTGGGATTTGATGGCTGAGAGTACGGACAATTCGGGGTTGCTTCAGGTGCGGCTGGTGACGCCGGACCGCCTGCTGCTGGACGCGACGGCGGTGTCGGTCGAAATGCCGGCGATGTTGGGTTATATGGAGGCGTTGTACGGCGCGGCCCCGTTGCTGGCCGAGCTTGGCGCGGGCGAAGTGCGGCTGCACGGCGGGACTTCGGGCGACCAGATTTTCTTCGTGGCGTGGGGATTCGTCGAAGTGCTGCCGGAGCGTGTGACGATCCTCGCCGAGACGGCGCTGCATCCCGAAGAGATCGACGTGGCCGAGGCGCAGGGCGAGCTTGCGGAGTCGCAAAAACTGTGGAACGAAGCGGGCGACGATCAGGCGAAGTACGATGGGGCCAACGCCGTCGCGCGGGTCGCGGAAGAGAAGATCGCTTCGGCCCAGGGAAAACGCTGAAACGGGCATCTGGCGTTCAAGAGCAAACAGCAGTCCGTGTACCCAACTACAGTTGGATACAGCAGATTTGAGTTCTAGGGACATTGCAGAATGACGATGGAGTCGCTCGGCAACCTCATCGTCGCACGATCTACATCGATCATCACGCCGGAACCATCGGCTGGGAGAATCGGTGCGAGGTTGGGGCAACCTTGCATCCATGTGGCGTGAAAATCCAGGTTGACCGATGCGGCGGGTTTGCCGCGATGGACCGCGATCAAAAGCCGTTCCTTTGAGTTCAAATCGCCGCAGCCGTTGGCCGCATCACGCACGTAGACGAGCGTGTTGTCGTCGCTGTTGAGCATCTGCTCGCCGCCACAGGCGAGGGCGGGGTGGGTCTGACGCAGCGTGCTGAGTTGCGCGACCCAGTCGTGCATGAGACGCTCTTCAGGAGTGCGGCCTGCGTCGGTGAACGCGCTGCGGGGGGTGTTCGCAAAGCCGCCGGGGAAGTCGCGGCGATTGTCGGGATCGCCGCCACCGGGCAGGGCGAGTTCGTCGCCGGAATAGATTTGAGGCAGGCCGCGCGTGGTCAGCAAAACACCGAGTGCCAGCTTCATCGCGACCGACGATTTTGCTTCGCTGCGGAAGCGCGGTTCGTCGTGATTGTCGAGCAACGTGACTAAGCGCTCCGGGTGCGGGTAGAGCGCGTCCAGGGCGAGCACATTAGCAATGCCGCTGAGCGGGCCGCCCTCGGCGAATGCCCTATGCAATGCGCCCTCGAGCGGGAAGTCGAAGGGTGTCCAGAGCGTAGTGTCGGCCCCTGCGCGAGTGACGCCGCCAGCGTAGGACGAGGTAAACACCGGGTCGGTGCTCTTGGCTTCGCCGACTTCGGTGAGGCGCGGGTAGAGGTGGTGCAGAACGCCGAGATAGTCTTTCCAGAAAGCGCGGTCGATGTAGGGGAATGTGTCGATGCGAATGCCGTCTGCGCCAGACTGTTCGACCCACCAGATAACGTTCTGGCGGAGGTAGAGCGCGACTGCGGGATTCTCGGTGTTCATGTCGGGCAACAGGCCTGCGAACCAACCCTCTGTTGTGTCGATGCGGTCGCGTTCGGGAGCGTGTGGGTCGAGCAGCGCGGTGAAGTTGCTTGCGCCCGGACGATGGTTGGCGGCCGTGCCGTGGAACCAGTCGGGCATCGGTTCATCCGCGACCCAGGGATGGTCGGGGCCAACGTGGTTGGGCACTTCGTCGAGGACAAGCTTCATGTGGCGATCGTGCAGCGCGGCGCTCAACGCCTTCAGGCCGGCGAGTGAGCCGAAGTGTTCGTCCACGCGATACATGTCGGTCGCGCCGTAACCGTGGTAGCTGTCGAAGCGGTGGTTCTCGACGACCGGCGTCATCCATATGGTGGTGATGCCGAGTTGTTGCAGATAGTCGAGATGCTGCGCGATGCCGCGCAGGTCGCCGCCATGCCAGCCGCGCGGCTTGGCGCGTTCGGCCGCGGCGTCTGCGCTGGTGGCGGAACTTGTCGCGTGGGGACCGTCGTTGGTGGGGTCGCCGTCGGCAAAGCGGTCGGTCATGATGAGGTACATTACGTCGCGCGAGGAGAAGCCTGCGAACCCGTCGGTCTGTGCGCGGCGGGCTGCGAAAGTGTAGGGAAGCGCGGCCGTTTCACCGTGCGCGGCGGCGCGCAGTTGGATGGTTTCGGGTTTCGCTGGGGATGCGGCGAGCCAGAGGAACGCCCAGTGTCCGTTGCTTGAAACTGTCGTGCGTTCAATGTGGAGCGTTTTGTCGCTGAGGGTAAACGTTGCGCCGGTCAGGCCTTCGCCGCGTATCAGCAGCATGGGTTTCGGCATGTTCGCCCACCAGTTTGGTGGGTCTGCTTTCGTCATGCTCAGCGTTTGCGCGGTGCATTGCGATGTGATGATCGCGAGGGCGGCGATGATGGTCGCGACGAGTGGTCTCAAAGCGCGAACCATGAATTGCTCCTTGGGGGAAGAACAAGCAACGGCGAAGCAACAGGAAGCAGATTCCCTGCGGGAATGACAGAAAGAAAGGCAAAGGCAAAAGCAAAAGCAAAAGCAGATTCCCTAACGGGAATGATAGAAAGAAAAACAAAAGCAACAGCGGCACTTCGATGATTTGAAGTGCCGCTGTGGTTGCGACCGGAGAAGAGTTAGAAGTTGATTCTCGCCGCGAACTCCAACTGCCGCTGCGAGAGTAGGCGCGTGCCGCTGACCGATCCGAAGGAGAATCCAGGGGCGGTGGTGATGGTGCCGGTCGCGGGGTTCTTGAAGCCGTCGTTGATGTTGCCATCGGGGTTGGTGAACTGCGGCGTGTTGAGCAGGTTGTAGGCTTGGACGCGAAGTTCCAGTTTGGCGCGTTCCGTCACCGCGAAGTCCTTGAACAAACCAAAGTCTTCCACAGTCAAGCCGGGGCCGTAGAACTGGTTGCGCTCGACGTTGCCGGAACGGGTATAGGCCGTGGTGCCCGCGACGTTCTGGGTCGGGGGAAGCGTGAACGTTCCGGTAAAGTAGGTGCGGTTGTTAGAGGAACCGTTTCCTCCAACCAAGGTGCGCGGAACCGGTGAATAGCTGATGACGTCGGCCCGATTGTCGAGTCCGGCACCCAGGCTGAACGCGCCGGCGCCACTACCGAATTGAATAGGGCCGCCGCCGGTGTTGATGTCGAACGGCGTGCCGCCCTGGACGGTGGTGATGGAGTTCACCTGCCAGCCGCCCAGCACCTCGTTGATCAGGACGTTGGAGTTGCCGCCGAAGTGTTGGCCGTGGCCGTAAGGCAGGCTGTACACGATGGAGCCGACAAAAACGTTGCGGATGTCCTGATCTGAGTTGCCGTAGTTCAGATTGAACGCCGGAGCGCCGTTGCGAATGAAGAAGCGCCCGCCGGGGCCGTTTGTACCGGTACCGAATCCGCCGTTGGAGTTGTCGATGGTGTGCGACCAGGTGTAAGCGCCCGTGACAAACATGTTGTTGCCAACACGGCGGTTCAGCGAGACCTGTAGACCGTCGTACTTGCCTGAACCCTCGGCCAGGTTTTCGGTGATGGTCTGGCGGTTGGCAAAGGCCTTCACGCCCGTGCCAAGTTGATTGGCGTTGGCGTTGAAGAAGGTCGCGAGATGGTCGCTCTTGTTGCCGACATAGGCGATGGTCATCGAGGTGAAGCGGTCGAGCTGCTGCTGCACTTGCAGGTTGTACTGCTGGACGGAGCTGTTCTGGTTGTTGCGGACCTGCGCGATGACGTTCGAGTTTGCCAGCACCGCAGGTGTAATCCCAGCCGCGCCGAAGACAGGCAGCGGAAGCGCGGCGGTGGCGAGCGTGCTGTCGTTGTTGTTCAGCGGCCCCTGGCCAGTGAAGGTGATGCGGAAGCCGTTCGATGCCGTGTAGGATTGGGTGCCGTTGAAGCCGGGATTGTTGCTCAACTGGTTGCCAACGCCGCCGCGGTCGAGGAAGTAGAAGATGCCGTAGCCGCCGCGCACGGAAGTCCGGCCGTCGCCAAAGGCGTCATACGCAAAGCCGACGCGCGGAGCGAAGTTGTTGGTGTCGGTGTTGACCAGTGAGCGTGAGTTCCCGCTGGTGCCCGCGAACAGCAACTGGCCCGATGGGATGTCGTAGTTCGCCTGATTGTTTCCATCTTCGTAAGGGAAGGTGTAGAGGTCGTAGCGCACGCCCAGGTTGAGCGTCAGGCGGCGGTTGACCTTCCAGTCGTCCTGCGCGAAGTAGCCCGTCTCGTAATTTTTGGTTTTGAAGGACGTGCTGGCGACACCGATGGTGTAATCGGGGAAGCCGGCCAGCAGTTCAGCGGACTCAAACCCTGTGAAGCGGCCAGTTCCGGGGAAGTTATTGCCTCCGAGGATAAAGTATCCCTTGGCCAGGTTGCCCTGGAAAAAGTCGACTTCGCGGCGGATGATGTTGGCCCCTGCTTTGAACGTGTGACGACCGAGGGTGTAGGTGACGGAATCGGCTAATTGGAAGGTCTTCTCCGGCACAGTGTAGGGAC
>JALYTE010000205.1 GCA_030854435.1 Acidobacteriota bacterium
GCAGGTCGCCGACGCCACCCGCATCCTCTACGGAGGCTCAGTCAAGCCCGACAACATCGCATCGCTCATGGCGCAGGAAGGCATTGATGGCGCCCTCGTCGGCGGTGCCAGCCTCGCTCCCGCCAGCTTCGCCGCCATCGTCAAATACTAAAGTCAGAGTGTAAAGAGAGGAGTGAAGAAGAGATGGTGCGCGAAACGCGCAGCTCAGTCTTCTCTTCGCTCTGCGCTCTGCTCTTACCGCACCACCCCAGCCTGGTCCATCGGCCAATAAACAAATGCCGCCCGCCCATAAATCAACTCCCGCGACACGGCCCCAAAGTCCCGGCTGTCGTTCGAAACCGAGCGATGGTCTCCCATCATGAAATATTTTCCAGGACTCATCGACATCTCCGGCTGGGAGCGATCGTCCAGATACTTCGCCGGCACATACGGCTCTTTCTGAAGCACGTCGTTCACATAAACGCGTCCGTGATCGATGCGCAGAGCGTCTCCCGGCAGCGCAATCACGCGCTTCACGTAGCTCTTGGTCGTGTCGTACGGATAGTGAAACACCACCACATCGCCGCGCTGGATATTCTCCCCCACCAGCGATCCGGCCCAGGAGTACGCGATCTTATTGATGAACAACCGGTCTTGATCTTCGAGCACCGGAAGCATGCTCGTGCCTTCCACGCGCACCGGTTGATACAGGAAGAAGATAATCAGCACTGACACCAGCACGGCTACCAGCAGGTCGCGGCCAAACGACACCATGCCACTCTTCTTCTCCGTCACCGTCTCGCTGCCTTGCTCTTCCACAAAACCTCTTTCCTGCAATTTAGACGCCAGCCCCGCTCCTCCGTCACTTCTTCCCAGCCTCTGCACTCAACCCCAATCCCGGCACCAACGCCTTTCCATCCAAGCCTGCGGGCGACCACGTCTCGACGATCGCCTTCGCAAGCTTGGCGATCGTAATCTCTGCTTCATTGTCCACCGTCCATCCGTGGTCGGTGTTGTCATACGTAAAAATCGAAATCACCATCGGCCCGCTCTTCCCCGCCACAATTGCGACATCGTTGCGCACCGCGTCGAGCGACCCGGTCTTGCTCGCCGTCGTCCCGTCGCCGCCCTTCAGGTAGCGCGGAATCGTCTCCTGATAGAACTGGCTCTTCAACATGCCCAAACCCACCTCGCACACCGCGCGGTCCGCATCGTCCATCGGCAGAAAATTCGGCGTACTCGACGCGCCAGAGGCAGTTCCCTTTCGCAGATGGCACTCTCCAATCCATTGAATGAGGGTGCCCATCTCTCTCGGCGTCGTCTTGCCCAATCCGAACTTCGGCTGGTCCGCCGGCATCGGCCCGGTCGGAGCTTTGAATACCTTCTTGTACAGATGGGTATTCTTCAACCCCAGCGCCTCCATCCGCGCATTCACCGGCTCCACTCCAAACCGATCGATGGCCAAATTGGTCGCCGTGTTGTCGCTGACGATAATCATCATCGTCAGCACGTCCTTCAGCGTCACCGTCATCGGCGCGTCGAAGAAGTGCAGCATCCCGGAGCCGCCTACCGCCTCGCCCGGTTTGAGCGTAATTTTTTCGTCCCAGCGCGCTTTGCCATCGCGCACCTGCTCCATCGCTTCATACAAGATCGCCAGCTTGATCACGCTCGCCGTCTGCACGGCCTCGTCCGCATCGAGCGCGACAGTCCGCCCGGTGTTCAACTGCGTCGCAAACAATGCGACCTTGCCATGATGCGCCGCGGCAATCGCCTGCACCTTCTGAAACAGCTCCGCGTCCTTGGCCTGCGCGCCGCATACTCCCGCCGCGACCCATAGCCCCGCACAACACCCAACGCCTCGCAACCACGCATTTCTCATGCAACGCATCTTACAACGCCCAAGCACACGCGCGAGCGACTCGAAACTGAAAACTCGAAACTGGAAACTGTAACCCAACCCTCTTCGCATCCACCTGCGACACTGTCCGAGCCACCGGTACATGGGCAAGCGTTGGACGATTGGGCTAGAATGGAAGAAGTTTTTCTTTATGGCCACTTTGACTATGCCCGTACCGCCTCCCACGGCAAAGACCCTGCGCAATCCGGCCCACCTCGAAGCGCTCACCACCGAGCGTCCCAACCAAGCGTCGGCCGGGCTCGACACCAAGTCCGCCATTGAAATCGCGCGCATCGTCAATCACGAAGACGCCAAAATCGTCGCGGCCGTCAAGAAAGCGTTGCCCGAAATCGCCATCGTGATTGACACCGTAGCGCGCTCGCTGCGCGACGGTGGTCGCCTGATCTACGTCGGCGCCGGCTCCTCTGGACGCATCGCCGCGCTCGACGCCTCGGAGTGCCCATCGACTTTCTCGACCGCGCCCTCGCAGGTGCAATACCTGATGGCCGGTGGCCCCAAAGCTCTCGCCTCGGCTTCGGACGTCAACGAAGACTCTCCCGAAATCGGCCAGCGCGACATTGCCCGCCGCCGTCCCACGCGCAAGGACATCGTCATAGGCATCTCGGCTTCGGGCCGCACTCCCTACGTGGTCGGGGCGACCGAATATGCCCGCACGCGTGGAGCCAAGACCGCCGCCATCACCTGCAATCCCAACTCCGACCTTTCGCAGGTCGCCGACGTAACGATTTGCGCCGATGTCGGCCCCGAGGTCCTCTCCGGCTCCACGCGCATGAAGGCCGCGACCGCGCAGAAGATGATCCTCAACATGATCACCACCGGCGCCATGACGCGGCTCGGCTACGTGTACGAAAACCTCATGGTCAACGTCCACATGAAGAACTCCAAACTGGTCGAGCGCGGCATACACATCCTGATGCAGGTCTGTGACATCGATCGCGACACCGCCATACGCACCATCAAGTCCGCGGGCAAGTCGATCCCCATCGCCGTCGTCATGTTGAAGGCCAACGTGGACAAAATGGAAGCCCTCCGCCGCCTCCAGAAATCCGACGGCAACGTCCGCCTCGCCATCGACGACTCGCGGCTGGAACTTTAGGATAAATTGCCTTGGTTAGATCGTTTTCTCATAGTGGCTTCGGACATTCGGAATCCGAAACTCTTCCCCTCTGCACGAGATAGTTGAAAGCGCTCGTATCGGCAATGACGATCACCGTTGCGGCTGCTCCGACGCCTCAAGTCTCTCAAGTGTCTTAAGGTCCTTCTCCAGCATTTCCACGGTATAGTCGTAAATCTCATACTTCAGCAGAAACGGATCGACCTGAAACCGCGACGGAAAACCAAGCGCGCGACGTACCTGTTCCGTCGTCAACTTCTTCTCCCGATACGACTGCGCGACAGCATCTTCCAACAGCTTGCGCGCCGGGTCAATGCTCTCCGACAGCACGTCGGCCGCCACTGAATCCGGGATTTCGACCGTCACCGTCATAGCCTCACAATACACCCGTCACACCCCCCACCCGCAACATTCCTGCCCACAACCGTGTCTACTCACACAGCCGCAGCGAGTTCCTCCCCGCGCTGCCGCAGTGAACCACAAGGAGCACCACATGAAACGCATTCTCCTCCCCGCAGCCCTCGTACTTACCCTTTGCGGAGGTCTCGCCGTTGCCCAGCAGCAAGCACGACAGCATGAACATGACCCCCACAAGATGGCAATGCGCCTGAGCCACAAACTCAACCTCACCTCCGACCAAACCGCTCGGGTCGAACCCATCCTCGCCGACCGCCAGCAGAAAGTCGAAGCTCTCCGCTCCAACACCAGTCTCGACCCGAAGAGCCGCGAGGATCAAATGCACGCCATCCATGAAACGTCCGAGCAGCAGCTTGCCGGCGTCCTTACCCCCGACCAACTCCAGCAGATGAAGTCCATGCACCACGGCCACCACGGACACGGGCAGCCTCCACCGCCACCGGCGGCCTGACAGACGCGGCGTTCGGTCAAACCCTTGACACGCACGCTACAATAAAACCAGATGCAGTCAAAGAAGCCCGGCCCACCCGCCGGGTTTCCGACTTAACCGTCAAACCCGCCGAAGTCCATTGTTTTGAGGACTTTGCCGCGAACCACAGAACCCCGCCCTTTGTTATCAAGACTTTACACCAACAACAACAGTGTATGTACAAGCCTAAGTCATTATTTATGAATACTTTGAACGGTTTAGACGGGGGAGGGGGGTAGTTCCACCATGGACAAGTTTGTTATTCGCGGCGGCAACCCGCTGCTCGGCACGATCAAAGTTTCCGGAGCCAAGAACTCCGCGCTTCCCTGCATGGCCGCCGCCATCCTCACCGCGGACGAAGTCATTCTCGAAAACGTCCCCCAGGTGCAGGACATCGAGACCGAACGCAAGCTGCTCGAATCGATGGGCGCGAGCGTGCAACTAGGCTATGGCCGCGCCCAGCATCGCACCGTCATCCAGTGCGCCGTGCTGTCGGAGCCTGTCGCGAAATACGAAATCGTCCGCACCATGCGCGCCAGTTCGCTCGTTCTCGGCCCGCTGATCGCGCGCACCGGAATGGCCCGAGTGGCGATGCCCGGAGGCTGCGCCATCGGCGGCCGCCCCATCGACCTCCACATCAAGGGCCTCGAAGCTATGGGCGCGACCATTACTCAGGAGCACGGCTATCTTGAAGCCCGTACCAGTCGGCTCAAAGCCGCGCACATCGTCTTCGACAAAATCACCGTCACCGGCACTGAAGATCTGCTCATGGCCGCGGTCCTCGCCGACGGCGAAACGCTGTTCGAAAATTGCGCGCGCGAACCCGAAGTCATCGACCTCGCCGCGCTGCTCGTCGCCATGGGCGCAAAGATTGAAGGCGCGGGCACATCGACGATTCGCGTCCAGGGCGTCGCAAAACTCCACGGCGCGCGCCACAAGATCAACCCCGACCGCATTGAAGCGGGCACGTTCCTCATCGCCGCGGCGATCACCGGCGGCGACCTCAACATTGAGGCCTGCAACCCCGCGCACCTCGGAGCGGTCATCGGCAAGCTCGAAGAATGCGGCGTCAAGCTCGACGTCGGCACGGACCACATTCGCGTCCGCTCCGAAGGCGCGCACCGTGGCCTCAAATGCGCCAACATCTCCACCGAAGAGTACCCCGGCTTTCCGACAGACATGCAGGCCCAGTACATGGCCCTCGCGACCCAATGCGACGGCACCACGACGGTCACTGAAAACATCTTTGAAAACCGCTTCATGCACGTTCAGGAACTCAACCGCATGGGCGCGAGCATCGTCGTCAACGGCCGCACCGCGACGGTCCGAGGCGGCGCGAAGCTGCAATCCGCCGCCGTCATGTGCTCCGACCTTCGCGCCTCCGCCGCGCTCGTTCTCGCCGCAATGGTGGCCGAGGGCGAATCCATCCTCGACCGCGTTTACCACATGGACCGCGGCTACGAGCGCCTCGAAGAAAAACTCCGCGGCGTAGGCGCGCAGATTCGCCGCATGGGCGAGGTCTTCGCTAAGAAATAAACCGCACGGCCCCGGAGGGAAATGTGACCGCAAAAAATTCCCCAGGCCGGATCGTCGGAGTCATTCCGGCGCGTCTCGCCTCCACGCGCCTCCCCCGCAAGGTCCTGCTCCCCATCGCCGGCCAACCTCTGCTCGCCTGGGTCTACAAAGCCGCCCAAGCCTGCACTGCCCTCGACGAAATCATCGTTGCGACGGATTCGCGGGAGGTCGAAGCTCTCTGCGAATCCCACGGCTGGCACTGTCTCATGACCTCGCCCGACCTCCCCAGCGGAACCGACCGCCTGTATGCCGTTTCGCAGACCATTGACGCCGACATCTACGTCAACATTCAGGGTGACGAACCCCTCCTTCGACCTGAGCACATTGAAGACCTCCTCCGCCCCTTCGCGAAACCCCACGTCGATGTTTCTACGTTGAAAGTCCGTTGCAAACCGGAGCACATCCACAACCCCAACATCGTCAAAGTCGTCACCGCCCTCGACGGCCGCGCCCTCTATTTCTCTCGCACTCCCATACCCTTCGACCGCGACGCCACGGGCGTAACGCAATACTGGAAGCACCTCGGCCTCTACGCCTATCGTCGCGCCGCGCTCGAACGATTCGCCTCTCTCGCTCCCGGCTCGCTCGAACAAAGCGAGCGCCTCGAACAGCTCCGCCTGCTCGAAAACGGCCTCGCCCTCTACGTCGCCGAAACCCAACATGACACCATCGGCGTCGACACCGAAGGCGACCTTCGCAGAGTCGAAACAATCCTTCTCTGCTAGCCTGTTTTGGTTGTCATTCCGCGTTCTTTTGTTGTCATTCCGTAGCGCGGCGCAGGAATCTGCTTTTTGCTTTTGCTTTTGTTCTTGTCGTTGCTTGTTTTTCGCCGCCGTCATCCTGAGCGCAGCGAAGGTCCCCCGTATTTTGCCCGCACCACCTCGGTCGCCTTTGGAAAGCGGCATCAGCTTGTCGAAAAAGCGAGTCCGGCGCGCTACGTCAGAAAAAACACAGCCGCCAAGTTCGCCCCGACAAACCCAGCCTGCAACGCCAGCACCTTGAGCGCCTGTCTCGGAGCCTGTGGCAGCCACCTGATCGCGAACACCGCCAACACCGGCACCTGGGCCGCCATTAGCAGTTGCCAGATATGCGCGGCGGATCCCTCATCCGCCTCATGCACAACACCGAAAACCGCCGCATGACCCAGCACCATCGCTAAGGCAGTTAGCGACATGGCCATCGCAAGAACTGCACTCGGCCGCTTTCCGATACTCCCAAAGGTCCAGACATCCGATTTCATACTGCCTCCTCGAATTCGAAATACGTGCTCATACATTGCCCCGCAAACGATGTCCGACACGGCGCAGAAGCCCTCATGCCCGTCTTCAAGAAACGCCTCAAACTCCGCTCCGTACCGCTCTCTCCAGACCCTCGGATAGAGCCGCACCAGCATACGAACAAGCCTGGAATTCATAGCGACTCCAACCTTCCCAACCCCGCCTTCGTAAATTGCTGTAGCGTCGTCAATCGCGCCCGCAGAACGCGCATCCCCTCGGCCGTAATGCGATAGGGCTGGCGTCGTTCCTCTGCCGCCAACGGCGCAATCCACCCCTGCTGCTCCAGCCGCCCAATCGCCCCATACAGCGTCCCCGGCCCCAACCGCGTTCCGCACAGTCGCGCAATGTCCGCGATCATCGCGTGCCCATGCTTTGGCCCGTTGGCCAGACTGGCCAGAACAAGCAATGGCGGGTCGGAGAAGTGTCCGCGGCTCGCATCTTTATTAGCTACGTTCAGCGTAGTACGCATCATGTAGTATTTGTCTCATACCCAACCGACTTTGGCAAGCCACAGTGGTCGGCATCGGGGGCATAACCGGGGCATAATCGGGTAAAACGGGACAACTGAGTCATTTCACTTGCGTTTTACGCATCTTCCAGTAGATACTCAAGCGAGCATCCTAATCCAGCCTTCATGCTGGTCGAACTTGCCTCCACCGTCCCCAGGAGTCTCCGTGCCCATATCTTCCCGCTCTTCCGCCCTGCTTGCCCTCCCCGCCCTCGCCCTTGCCACTCTTCTGATCGGATGTGCTCTCCAGACCACCGCCTCCCCCGGCTCGTCACAAGGGCTGGCGTTGACTGGCACAGTCCACGGAGGCCAACCGCCCGTCGTCGGCTCCCATGTCCATCTGTTGGCCGCTGCCGTCACCGGGTACGGTGCCGCTTCCACGTCTCTGCTCACCACCGGCACCGCTGGCAGCGACTCATTCGGCGGCTTTGTTCTCACCGACGCTGCCGGTGCGTTCAGTATTACGGGCGACTACACCTGCGTCGTCGGCACTCAGGTCTACGTTCTGGCCACCCAGGGCAACCCCGGCCTCCCCGGCAACCAGACCAATCCCAACCTCGCCCTGATGGCCGCTATCGGGCAATGCCCCGCCACGGGCAACTTCGTCTCTTCCGTGCCTTTTATCTCGGTCAATGAGGTGACGACGGTCGCTTCCGTGTACGCCCTCTCCGGATACATGACCGATCTGTCCCACGTTGCCTCCAGCGGTACTCCGCAAGCTATGACCGGCATCTCCAACGCCTTCGCGACCGTCAACAATCTGGTCGACATCTCCGGCGGCGGCGCGCTCGCCACCACGCCAGCTGGCAATGGCACTCCACCGCAGACGGAGATTAATACCCTGGCCAACATCATCGCCAGTTGCGTCAACAGCGCAGGCGCATCCTCCGTCCCCTGCACCGCCCTCTTCGCGAACGCCGCCAACGGTTCCACGCAGCCCACCGACACGGTCACCGCCGCCCTCAATATCGCCCACAGCCCCGCCAGCAACATCGCCAACCTCTTCGCCCTCCAGACCGCTGCAGCGCCCTTCGCTCCTACGCTCTCCGCCGCGCCTAACGATTTCACCGTGGCCATCACCTACACCGGCGGCGGCCTCGACGCGCCCGTCAGCATCGCCATCGACGGCAACGATAACGTGTGGATGGTGAACCTCAACACGTCTCTATCCGAATTCAACGGCATCACCGGAGAGGCCATATCGCCTTCGACCGGCTTCACCGGCGGCGGGCTGTTCGTCCCCTTTGCGATCGGCATCGACCCCTTGGGCAACGCCTGGGTCGTCAATCAAAATACCACTGTCAGCAAGTTCACCCCTTCAGGCGCGCCCGCTCTCGGTTCACCCTTCTCCGGCGGCGGCCTCAACAACCCCCCCAGCGCCAACGTCC
>JALYTE010000206.1 GCA_030854435.1 Acidobacteriota bacterium
CCTTGCTCAGCGATTTCCATGTATCCAGCACCCGCCGCTCGCAGTTCCTGCTCATCACAACGCGGGTGTCCGAATACGGCGTGCGTGTGGGAGTCAACAAGACCTGGCGTGAGCACTCTACCCGTGCAATCAACACGCTCGGCATCGGGGTGCGCGTGCTCGATGTCGGCGATCGCCCCGATGGCCGCAATTCGAGTACCCTCGATCGCGACGGCGACGTTGCGTTGAATAGCAGCATCGGTCATTTCGGCGCCGCGGCGCCCGCGTGCCGGACCCGCGCATGTGGCAACTTGCGACGCGTTGTAAAATATGATGCTTCGTGTCACGCAGTCAGCGGGGAATCGGGATAGTCAGACCGTGCCGCACTGCCGCGGTGCGTGCAATATCGTATCCGGCGTCTGCGTGCCGCAGTATTCCAGTAGCCGGATCGTTGGTCAGCACGCGTTGGATGCGCTCGCGCATTTCTGGCGTGCCGTCTGCGACCACGACTTGCCCAGCGTGAAGCGAATTGCCAATCCCGACTCCGCCACCATGATGGAACGACACCCAGCTCGCGCCGCTCGCAGTGTTGACGAGCGCGTTGAGTATTGGCCAGTCGGCAACCGCATCGCTACCATCGAGCATCGCCTCGGTTTCACGAAATGGTGATGCCACACTTCCGGTATCGAGGTGATCACGGCCGATGGCAATCGGCGCGCTTATCTCTCCCGATGCAACCAGATCATTTAGTGCCACGCCAAAACGTGCGCGATCACCCTGCCCAAGCCAGCAGATGCGGGCCGGCAGCCCCTGAAAGTGAATGCGCTCCTGCGCCAGCCTGATCCAGCGGGCGAGATGCTCGTCACCGGGAAACAGATCGAGTACTAATTTGTCCGTGCGAGCGATGTCGGCAGGATCACCAGACAGCGCGGCCCATCTGAACGGTCCCTTACCTTCGCAGAACAACGGACGAATGTACGCCGGTACAAACCCAGGGAAGTCAAACGCGTGCTCCAGTCCCGCATCAAATGCCACGGTGCGAATGTTGTTGCCGTAGTCGAAGGTAACGGCACCCATCTTCTGCAGCGCCAGCATTGCCTCCACATGGCGCACTACGCTGGCTGTCGCCGCTCTCAGATACTCCTCCGGGTCCGTGCCGCGCAACACGTCTGCCGCCGCGAGCGACATGCCTGCCGGAATGTAGCCGTTCAACATGTCGTGCGCGCTGGTCTGGTCGGTCAGCACATCTGGTACAACTCCGCGTCGCGCAAGCTCCGGAATTACATCCGCTGCGTTACCAATGAGGCCCACCGACAATGGCTCGCCACGCGAACGTGCTTGACCAAGCCACGCGAGCGCCTCGTCGAGGCTACTCGTTTTTCGATCGCAGTATCCGGTCTCGATGCGCTTGTCAATTCGTGCTTCGGAGACCTCGACGCCGAGGAATGCAGCGTCGAGCATGGTCGCAGCAAGGGGCTGCGCACCGCCCATGCCGCCCAATCCGGCAGTGACGACCAATCGCCCAGCCACATTCCCGCCGAAGTGCTTCCGCGCCACCGCGCCGAGCGTTTCGTAGGTTCCCTGCACAATCCCCTGCGAACCGATGTATATCCACGACCCGGCGGTCATCTGGCCGTACATCATGAGGCCCGCGCGCTCCAGCTCACGGAACTTCTCCCAGGTCGCCCAGCGTCCCACGAGGTTGCTGTTCGCAATCAGAACGCGCGGCGCGCTTCGATGAGTGCGTAGCACACCGACCGGCTTGCCACTCTGCACCAGCAGCGTTTCATCATCCTCGAGATCGCGAAGCTCACGGACTATCGCGTCAAACGCCTCCCAATTCCGCGCCGCCTTTCCCGTTCCACCGTACACAACCAAATCATCCGGTCGCTCGGCGACTTCGGGGTCGAGATTATTCATCAGCATTCGCATTGCTGCTTCCTGCTGCCATCCCTTGCACGTGATCTCGCTTCCGTGGGGAGCACGCACCACGCGGGCGCCATGCGTCATGCCGACACCTCTCCTTCCCCGCCCCACGCAATGCATTCATCGAAGCGGCCGACAAATATCTCGCCCGCTATCAAGCTGATGTCTCCGCTCATCACTCTATCTGCTTCCAGTTTCGCAACAACTGCGCGGACGCGATTGTGTGCTTCGCCAACGGCAACCGCCGGCGAGAGTGGTGCGCGAAAATCAATTCCCTGCGCGCCGCACATCAGCTCAATAGCAAGCACGTTCCGTACGTTGGCGATTATACGACGAGCTTTCCACGCAGCGCCCATCGCCATCGGCACTACATCTTCCTTGCTGCCGTCGGTTGGAATCGAATCGACACTGGATGGGTGCGCCAGCACCTTGCATTCGCTCGTGATTGACGCTGCGGTCACCTGCGCCATCATGAAACCTGAGTTCGTCCCTGCGTCGG
This sequence comes from Acidobacteriota bacterium, assembly GCA_030854435.1. Classification (GTDB taxonomy): domain Bacteria; phylum Acidobacteriota; class Terriglobia; order Terriglobales; family Acidobacteriaceae; genus Granulicella. The sequence goes on from JALYTE010000206.1 coordinate 2,405, forward strand.
GCGAAAGAAAGGGCGGCAGTCCTTCGTTCAGATCCGGATGCACCAGCCGATCCGTACGTCGCTCACTGATCACTGCGAGATTGGTCGCCGCGATGGCCAGGAAATCGAGCGCCATGGCGACCGCCTGACCATGGAAGTTACCACCGCTCAACATCTCGCCATCGTCGAACACCAATGGATTGTCGGTCGCCGCATTCAGCTCGCGCGTTACGATTGCTTCAATCCAGCGCAGCGCATCCAGCACCGGCCCATGAACCTGCGGTATGCAGCGCAATCCGTACGCATCCTGCACGCGACGGTCGTTCGAACGGTGCGACTCGCGAATTTCGCTATCAGCCAACAACAACCGCATCACGCGCGCCGATTCCTGC
>JALYTE010000224.1 GCA_030854435.1 Acidobacteriota bacterium
TGGGTAGCGAAGTTCGGTTGTGATAACCGCTGAATGCATATAAGCGGGAAGCACGCTCTAAGATGAGATCTCCCAACCCGTAAGGGAAATGAAGGGCCCAGGAAGACCACCTGGTTGATAGGCTGGAGGTTGAAGCGCAGCAATGCGTGTAGCTTACCAGTACTAATCGCCCGTTCGGCTTGTCCATAGAATTTACTCTGCGCAACATTTAGTTCATGTTGTTCTAGAGTCCATTCAACACAAGCTTTGTAGTTATATAAATGGCTACGCAATATACGCAAAATTGGTAAATGTCTGCTCAATCTATTCAGTTGTGAACGATCGCGCTGCGGCGCATCTTTCTAAACATTGCCGGTGAGTTTACCGCGAGGGTCCCACCCGTTCCCATCCCGAACACGGAAGTTAAGCCTCGTTGGGCCGATGGTACTGCACGCGTAAGTGTGTGGGAGATTAGGTGATCGCCGGCATAATTCATGAAAGCCCGCCCTCGAGGGTGGGCTTTTCTGTTCTTTGCGTCAAGCTCTGGGCGGGATAGCCGCAACGATTCTTCCAACGCAGCTTCCTAGCTCAATCGCCAGTCTTCCTGGGCGTTCGCAAAACGCGGTTAGAGTGAGTTCATCGCCATCTGCAAGCCATGAACGCTCTTCGCCGTTGGGTAGTTGCAGTGGCTTTGCGCCGTTGCGGGTGCGCTCCAAGAGACACCCCGCAGACTCGACTTCCGCTCCTGAGAGAGTGCCGGTCGCGAGCATGTCTCCCGACTGTAGGTTGCAGCCATTGCTGGCGTGGTGTGCGACCAACTGAGCGGGTGTCCAATAAAGTCCGCGGGCGTTGGTCTCACTGAGCGACATTGGTTCAGTCCCTGCCGCGCGGCTGGCCGAAGTCGTGATCGTTGCGCTCACGCGGATGTCGTATGCGCCATTGGCCTGGTCGGCTTCGTCGTAAAGATAAGGAAGCGGCTGTGGATCGCCTGTCGGTCGTGGTAGCGCGGGCGCGCGGAATGGCTCAAGTGCGGCGAGTGGCGTGATCCACGGGGCGAGCGTCGTGGCGAAGCTCTTGCCGAGGAACGGGCCAAGCGGTTGATACTCCCACGCCTGGATGTCGCGGGCTGACCAGTCGTTGAGCAGCGCGACGCCGAAGAGATGCTGGGCTGCCTCGGCGATGGGGATGGGTTCGCCGAGCGGATTGCCCTGGCCGACGATCAGCGCGAGTTCGACTTCGTAGTCGAGCGCGGCGGACGGCGCGAAGTTTGGCGCGGCGCCTTCGTGTCGCGGCCGCGATTGGCCCCACGGTCGACGTATCCCGGTGCCGCTGACGACCAGCGACGAAGCGCGGCCGTGGTAGCCGATGGGAACATATTTGTAGTTTGGCAGCAGCGGGTTGTCGGGGCGGAATATCTCACCGACGCGGCGCGCGTGATGGAGGCTGGCGTAGAAGTCGGTGTAGTTGCCGACGGCGATGGGCAGCACCAGATCCGATTCCCGGACGAGGTGAAGGTGCCGAGCGGCTTTGGTCTTCACTACGACAGTTGCGGCGTTCCCGAGGATGGATTGGATGCGGTCGCGTAAGGCCGTCCAACTTTGAGGACCCAACGCAAGCAGCGGATTGAGCGTCGGCTGTGAGCAAGCGTTGCGGACTCCCGCCGAAAGCGAATCGAACAAGCCATCGCCTACGCATCCGGCGAGATTCAGAAGCCGCTCACCGATGCGGACACAGAGCCGAGTGGTGCCGTCTTTGCGGAATGCTCCATAGGGGAGATGATTTAGGCCGAAGCCGTTGCGTGGGTCTTCCACCTCGGCCCATGTGGAAGAGTTGGCAAGGTCATCGCCAGGAGACAGGCTGGGAGAGTGGTTTTTCGATTCGCTCACTAATTTCCAGTTCCTTCTAGGGAAGTTCCGATCAGTCCTCAGGATTGCCCTCAGCGGCAAAAGCCGTAAAGCAAATATGGCATTTACGGCACGGATAAATCCGCGCCCATAAGCAAAACTGAGTTTTTTCGCAGCCTACGGTTAAACCGCTAATCAGTTGGACGCGGCAGTCATTACGAAGAGGATAACTCGGAGCGGCGTAAAATGGTCGTCGTCACCTCTCTGTGTTCGTTTGCAAGGAGTATCTATGTCGCGGCTCGTCAGAATTGCTTGTCTGTTATCGATCAGCTTACTCGCCGTCGCTCCGCCAGCAAGCCGCGCGGCCGCGACCGACCATTGGGTTGGGACGTGGGCCGCGTCGCCGGTAGAGGAGGCGAACGACAAAGCGGCTGTCGGCGCGACGGACCAGACTCTGCGTGAGATTGTGCATGTTTCGCTGGGTGGCTCGATGGTGCGCGTTGTGCTGACCAACGAGTTCGGCACGGAATCGTTGACCGTCGGAGGCGCGCACATTGCATTGCGCGCAAGCGATAGCGACATCCAGCTTCCGACCGTCAATGCGCTCACATTCAACGGCTCACCCAGCGTTGTGATTCCCCCCGGTGCCTTGGTCGTGAGCGATCCGGTGGCGCTGAAGCTGCCTGCGTTGAGCGATCTTGCCATCAGTCTGTTCATCCCCGCGCAGACCATCTCGACGATAACGCTGCATGAAGCCGGCTACCGGACGAACTACGCTGCCGACGGCAACCATAGCGGCGACAAATCCCTTGAGGACGCCAAGAAGTTTACATCGTGGCTGTTCGTGAAGGGCGTCGACGTGATGGCGAACGCGAGCAGCGGCGCTATCGTCGCGCTGGGCGACAGCATCACCGACGGCTTCGGTTCCACCCGCGACGCGAACGCTCGCTGGCCGGACGTGCTGGCTGCGCGGCTACAGGCCGACAAGCAGACTGCGGGACTAGGCGTGCTGAACGAGGGCATCAGCGGCAACGGTCTGCTAAATGAGCTTGTCGGGCCAGCCGCGCTGGCGCGCTTCGACCGCGACGTGCTGGGCAACAGCGGCGTGCGCTATCTGATTGTGCTCGAAGGCATCAACGATATCGGTCGCGCGGTGCAGCCAAAACATCCGGGCCTGGCCATTACGGCGGCGCAACTGCTGTTCGCGTTGCAGCAGATCGTCGACCGTGCACACGCGCACGGCATCAAGGTATTCGGCGCCACGCTGACACCGCACCACAACGCTGCCAAATACGACCATCCCGAAGCCGAAGCCATGCGCCAGGCGGAGAACGCTTTCATTCGCAGCGGCGGCAAGTTCGATGGCGTCATCGACTTCGACAAGGCGACTCAGGACCCTGCGAATCCGACGGAGTTTCTGCCCGCCAACGACAGTGGCGATCATCTGCATCCGAAGGACGCGGGCTATAAGGCGATGGGCGAAAGCATCGATCTCAGACTTTTTACGAAGTGAATGCTAAAGAGGCGCCGATTTAAACGAAGGTGGCGATTTCCTTGAGCGGCTTCTTCGAGATGTCCGGAACGCGCGCATCGTCTCCGGGGTAGCCCACCACGAGCAGCAGGAAAGCTTTCTCCTGTTTTGGCCGGCCTAGAAGCGTGTTCAGAAACCCCATGGGGCTGGGCGTGTGGGTCAGCGAAGTGAGGCCCGCCGTGTGGACCGCCGTGACCAGCATTCCCGTCGCGATGCCCACCGACTCGGTCACGTAGTAGTTCTTTACTTTGATGCCTTCGGGGGTCAGGCCATAGATCTGCGCGAAAATTGCGATCAGCCAGGGCGCGTCTTCGAGATACGATTTATGTTCGTCCGTACCCAGCGGGGCCAACGCCTCAAGCCACTCCTTCGGAGCGCGCTCATGGTAGAAGTCGTATTCTTCTTTCTCGGCGGCCGCGCGGATTCGGCGTTTCATCTCCGGGTCGCCGACGATGACGAAGTGCCAGGGCTGCTGATTGGCCCCGCTGGGCGCGGTACCCGCAATGCGCAGACAGTCTTCGATCGTTTCGCGGGGGACAGGACGGTTGGAAAATTGTCGCACCGTGCGGCGTCGCAGCATGTCGTCGCGAAATGTCCGGATGCGGCTCTGCATTTCCTCGGCGGGAAATTCGCGGTATGTCGTTAGGGGAAGGAACACTGGAGCGGCCATGCAACAATTATCTCCCGATGCACACTCAACACAGTTGAAATGGGAGGTGGAATTGAACTGATGAATTGGCCGACCGGCTAAGAGTGCCTTTTCAGGATCGC
>JALYTE010000212.1 GCA_030854435.1 Acidobacteriota bacterium
ATGAAACCCGTGGTCGAGATCCAATTCTTCGACTACATCTGGCCGGCGATGCACCAGATGCGCAACGAGCTGGCGCTGATGCGCTGGCGGTCGAATGGGCAGTTCAGTTGCCCATTGGTGATGCGCGTTCCGACTGGCGGCTATTTGACCGGTGGCTCGATTTATCACTCGCAGTCGGGCGAGAGCATCTTCACGCACACGCCGGGCGTGCGGGTGGTGATGCCGTCAAACGCGCTCGACGCGATTGGGCTGCTGCGGACGGCGATCCGCTGCGACGACCCGGTACTGTTTCTGGAGCACAAGCGGCTGTACCGCGAGACGTTTGGCCGCGCCGCCTATCCGGGGCCGAATTATTCGATCCCGTTTGGCAAGGCCAGAGTTGTGCAGGCCGGGACGGACATGACGGTCATCACTTATGGAGCGGTCGTTCCGCGCGCTTTGCAAGCGGCGCAGCGCATGGAGCGGGAACAGAAAGTCAGCGTCGAGGTCATCGACCTGCGCTCGCTTTCGCCCTACGACTGGGAAGCCATTGCCGAGTCTGTGCGCAAGACCAGCCGGGTGATCGTGGCCCACGAGGACATGCTGAGTTGGGGCTATGGGGCGGAGATCGCCGCGCGGATTGGCGACGAGTTGTTCCACGATTTGGATGCGCCCGTCCGGCGCGTTGGGGCGATGGATACGTTTGTGGCGTACCAGCCCGCGCTTGAAGACGCGATCCTTCCGCAGGCGGAACACCTGTTCCAGGCGATGTCCGATTTGGCGGCTTTCTGAGTCACCCTTCTTGTTGTCTTCCGTACCCTGGGCGATGTCGAAGGAATCCGCTATTGTCTTTCTTTCTGTCATTCCCGTAGGGGAATCTGCTGTGGGCAAGGGTGTAGGCAGGCCCGGGGGGTACCCCCCTCCCCCTGGAGGGTACCTTGCACGCAAAGTCCTTAGAATGTAGGGCTCCAGGGCGATGACCTGTTGTAAAGTATTCAAAACAAAAGACTTCGGTGCAAAGTATTCAATCTATGGGACTTAGGCGGAAATGAAGCGGCTCCCGCGAAGTGCTGGGTTTTAATGAGCTATGAGCTTGTGAGCTATGAGGTGCCAGTTCCAAGCTCTATTTCCATTATATAGAGTTGCGGGAATAAACACGTCAACTATTTTTGGCGGGTAAACCCTGTTTTCATAGTGGTTTGCGAAGTTTTGCACAGGCTGGGGGGCTTGACAAGTTTTGGGGAGATGGCAGCGAAGGGTGGGTTTCAAGGAGTCGTGAGTTGTGAAGTACGTCCTTCGGTAGGGTGATCGTTCGTGCGGCTGCGAGCAAAAAGCAGATTCCTTCGCTACGCTACGGAACGACAACAAGAAAGGGTTGTCCATATGAAAAACGGCGACCCGATGGGGTCGCCGTCTTGAGTTGCGGGCGTTGAAAGTTAAGAGGTGCGCTCGACCTCGCGCAGGCGGGCGGCTTTGCCGCGCAGACCGCGCAGATAGAACAGCTTGGAGCGGCGGACTTGGTAGGAGCGTATCTTCTCGACCTTGTCGACGACCCTGGAGTTGAAGGGAAAGATGCGCTCGACGCCCTGGCCGAAGCTCATCTTGCGGACGGTGAAGCTGCCCTGCGCGCCGCGCTTGCAGGCGATGACCATGCCCTCGAAGGCCTGGAGGCGCTCTTTCTCGCCTTCTTTGATCTTTACCTGTACGCGGACGGTGTCGCCAGGGGCGAAGGCCGGGAGGTCGGTGCGCTGGAGCTTGTCGGCCAGCTTTTGCATGATGGGATGGATAGACATTGTGTGTTTCCTTGCTTGAAGTCGCAGGATTCAGTTTACATGAAAATGGGTCGTTTTTGCGGGCGACTTCTACACCCGTCGCGGTAGGGCGGTTTCCGTCGTGGTGTACCGATGGGTCACGCGGTCGGAACCCATGTCCCAAAATCGGGACATGGGGCACCCCGCATTCTTGCTATACCGCCATGGATTGCGGCGATGTTATCGGGGTTTAGATTTTATCTCGACAGGTCGGGGCCGAGTGCGGCGAGGAAGTCGCGGTCCTTTTCGCTCAAGTCTGCGGCTTCGAGAAGATCAGGTCGGTTGGCGAGCGTTTTGGCAAGCGCCGCGTTGCGACGCCATCTGCGGATTTCGCTATGGTCGCCGTGGCCGAGGACTTCGGGTATTGCAACGCCGCGAAACTCGGCGGGGCGGGTGTAGTGGGGGTAGTCGAGCAGGCCGCCGGAGGGGTGCGTGGAGCGGGGGACGCCGTGGCGCTGCGGAGAAGAAGCAGGTCCTTCGCTCCGCTCAGGATGACAATTCAATAGGTGCTCAGGATGACAATTCAATAGGCGCTCAGGATGACAAATGTTAAGATCGTCGTCGCCTTCGCCGAAGCTTTCGTAGCGGGAGGAGTCGGCGTGGCCGAGGACTCCGGGAAGCAGGCGCACCACAGCGTCGACGATCACCGCCGCGGCGAGTTCTCCGCCGGAGAGGACGTAGTCGCCGATGGAGAGTTCTTCGTCGCAGAGGAGCTGGGCGACGCGCTCGTCGACGCCCTCGTAACGGCCGCAGATGAGCACGACGCGCGAGAGCGTTGCGAGTTCGCGGGCCTTCGCCTGGGTGAAGCGCGCGCCTTGCGCGGAGAGCAAAATGACACGCTGTTCGGCGGTGTTGCGTGAACCTTTTGCAGGGACGTCTAGAGATTCCACGGCGTCGAAAATCGGTTCCGGCTTCAACACCATGCCCTCGCCGCCGCCGAAGGGGCGGTCGTCGACCGTGCGGTGGCGATCGTGCGTGAAGGCGCGGAGATCGTGGATGTGCGCCTCGGCCCGGCCGTTGCGCAAGGCGCGCGGTACAACGCCGAACTCGAACGGACCGTGGAAGAACTCCGGAAAGATGGTGACAATATCGAAGCGCATAAGAGCAGAGTGTAGAGCGTAGAGTGAAGAGAGGGCTTAGTCGGGGAGATTGAGCAGGCCGGGGGGCAATGCCATGACGATTTTGCCCGCGGCTGTGTCGACGGAAAGTAGGTGCGCGCGGACGAAGGGGACAAGGAGAGGTCCCTCTTCTTCGAGTGAGCCGATGAGTCGCACCGAGAGTAGAGGAGCGGCGTCGGCGAGGCGCGTGCGGCCGTCGGGGCTGGTCGCAAACTCCACATCGACGACTTCGCCGACCGGCGTTTCGCGGTCGAAGAGCGTTGAGCCGACCAGATCGCTGACGTAAAACGTGTCTGGTTCGAGCGCTGGCCGCTCGGCGGTTGGGAGCATCAGCTTCATGTCAGCGAGACGTTCGGCTGCGGAGATGCTGTCGCAACCGGCGAGCTTCAGAACGATGCGCCCGGCGTTCTTGCCGGTGGGCATCCATTGCGATTCGACCGTGATTCGCGGGGCGTCGGATACGGGGGCTTCGGCATTTGCGGCCACGAGATAAACGCCGTCCGCGTTGCCGAGCTGGTCGGGGAAGTCGGTCAGCAAGTCCGCGAGCAACTCGCCCTTGCGGCCCTGAGGGCGCAGCAGACGGGCAAGGGCGACGAAATCAGACGGAGTGGGGGATTCGACCGGCACAGTTGCGATTGTAGCCGCGCGAATGATTTATAGCAGTTTTGCCGTTGGAGCAGAGATTGGCGGCGTGGTGGTACCC
>JALYTE010000234.1 GCA_030854435.1 Acidobacteriota bacterium
AAGTTCCCTGGATCGGTTCCTGTCACTGGGTTCAAGGAATATATTGCTCGTGTACAGTTCGACACCGACTATTACTTCACCGCCTATCCCGAAGCGACGGCGAATGACGTAAAGTCCGCGCATATTATGCAGGCGGCGCTGAACAATTTCCGGACCGAGGCCACGACCTGTACTCCCGCTCAGTTTCAGGATGCATATCTGAGGTTTGTCATTGAAGTTCAGGCGCACTTGGGAGATACGGGAGAGGCACCTGCGGTTTTCTAAATTCATTTTCTGAAGAGACCTCGAGCGAGGAGCATAGCGATGGCCAATCGAAGCGGCAGCGTGTACGGCCTGACGTTGCTCTGCCCTATTCTGAACGACGAGCGATGTAGTCCGTCGCACGACTTGCAGATACGCGAGTATCTCGCAACGCTGCCCACGGGCGCGGACAGTCCGTTCGCGGCCGCGCCGGGTACGCATCTCGCCCGGCTGGTGGTGATGGACGACGTGATTTACGTCGGCATGCCGTCGTGCGAGGAACACCTGAAGTCCAAGTACCTCGTCTTCGAATCGAACTGCGACGGAGAGTTGGACGCATACCTCACAGGGTTGGCGAAGGCGGTCCCGGAGCATCTCGACGCGATCTGGAGCCATTGCAACGGCTACCCCGGCGCGGCGGATACAACCGCGTTTCTGCGCTACATGAAGGCGTGCCAGATTGAGACGACGTTCTTCTTTCCGGCGGTGAACGATAAGAGTGTTCCCGAAACGCTGGCGGCCCTCCAAACGAAGCGCGCCGTGGCCGACTTCATCGTGCAGCATCAAGGCATGGATCCCTCCGCGGTCCAGCGCGACTTCATCGAATTTCTCAAAGCGCTCGACGCTGCTCCGGCAGCCCGGCCGGCCACGATGGCGCCTCGGCGCGAGATCAAGACGGGGGGACGAAATGAGTAAGTTGAATGCGACCGATATTCAGGGCTTCACCCTGCGCGGCTACAACATGCCCAACGCACGCTATTGTTTTCTCCACTTTGAAGACCCACAACGCGCTCGCGCGCTGATCGCCAGAATCTTGCGCATCGTCACCACCGGGCAGCTTTGGGACCAGGGCAAACCGCAGAGCACCGTGAACATCGCGTTCACGCACAAAGGCCTGGTTGCGCTCGACCTGCCGCTCGCAACGCTGATCAGCTTTCCGGTCGAGTTTCAACAGGGGATGAAGGCGCGCGGCAACATACTGGGCGACACGGGCGTCAATTCGGAGGAGCACTGGGACCCGGTTTGGCGCGACGGCCATGTGCATGCGTGGCTCGCCATCAATGGCGTTTCCGCCGACGCGGTCGCCGCGCGTTTCGACGCGATCAACGCCCTCATTGCGGAGACCGGAGGAGGGCGCTGCCTCGACTTTCAGGACGCGGCCGCGCTGGTCGAAGACGGCCACGTCAATCTGAAGGAGCATTTCGGGTACACGGATGGCTTTGGAAATCCCGACTATCTCGGCGTCTGCCGCGCCACGCAGCCAGGGCAGGGCAAGCGCAACGCCGACGGCACATGGGAACCCCTTGCTACCGGCGAGCTGTTGCTGGGATATGCGGACGAAGCGGGCGAACTGCCGGTCGCTCCCGTGCCGCACCTACTGGCCAGCAATGGGACGTTCATGGTCTACCGCAAACTGCATCAGAATGTCGGGACCTTTCGCAGCTTTCTGAACAAATGGGCTGCCCGCTATGGCAGCGGTGACGCGCTGGCCAAAGAGAAGTTGGCGTCGAAGTTCATCGGGCGCTGGAGAGATGGAACGCCCGTCGAACTCTCCCCCGACGCGCCGGATTTTGCGATGACCCAGGACCCCAACCGCAGCACGAACTTCACCTACGGCGACGACGCCGACGGCGCGCGTTGTCCGCTCGGGGCGCACATCCGGCGCACCCATCCGCGCGACGCCTTCGGCTTCAACGGCCGCCTGGTCAATCGACGCCGCATCACGCGGCGCGGGCTGCCGTATGGGCCGTACGATCCCGAGAACGAAACGCTGACGCCGGAACAGGCCTCTGCTTTGGACGCGGTCGATCGCGGGGTCATCTTCATGGCCCTGAACGCCAGCCTCTCGCGGCAGTTCGAGTTCGTTCAGCAGCAATGGATCGCGTATGGCAACGATGCGCGCCTCGGCAACGAGAAAGACCTGCTGATCGGCCACCACGTCGAGGGAGAAAAGTACGTCATTCAGGGCGATAAAAGCCCGGCGAACCCGCCGTTCGTCTGTAGCGGCCTGCCTGACTTCGTTGAACTTCGCGGCGGAGAATACTTCTTCGTGCCCAGCATCACCGCACTTGGAATGATTTCATTGGAATTCGTAGACCCGCGCTAAGAGGGAAGGAGTTCACGATGCCGCTTGTCGATCGCCTCGCCCGTTTGAAGAGTAATCTGGAGAAGATGGAGGCCGACTGCCGATTCGAAATTGCCGCCATTGAAGACGATGCCGCGGCCATGCTGGCCAGCCTCAAACAGCATGCAGTCGACAATCCCGAGCCTGTCTTCGCGGTCCTGCGCCGCATCATGCCGGTGCTGGTGGTCAAGAACTTCGCGCTGGTGACGCGGTTTTACGATGTGCAGGACGTGCTTTCTCGCGACGATGTTTTCGCCGTGACGTATGGGCCGAAGATGCGGGTGGTCACGGACGGCCCTGATTTCTTTCTCGGAATGCCCAACTCGCCGGACTACGAGCGCGACGTTTCGCACATGCGCAGCATCATTCGCCGCAGCGATCTGCCCGGCATCGTGGCCCCCTTTGTGGCTGAAACCGCGGAGAGCATCGTCAACGCCGCCAACGGCCAACTGGAAGTCGTCTCGCAACTGACGCGTTCGGTCCCGACGAAGCTTGTCGGGGCCTACTTTGGTTGCCCTCCGAACTCGGAAGCGGATGTTGCCGCGTGGGCTTCGACGATTTTTCAATACTTGTTCACCGACCTGGACAACGACCCCGCCGTCGATGCCGCGGCCCGGACCGCTTCCGCCAACACGCGCGCATGGCTCGACGAGGTGATAGCGAAACAGAAAGCAACGCCGGGGCAAAACGATACAGTCCTGAAGCGCAGCTTCGCGCTCCAGCAAGCGGGCCTGCCGGGGATGGACGACATCGCGATTCGCAACAACCTTCTCGGCTTGATGACCGGCGCGATCCCGACCACGTCGAAGTGCTGCGCCCAGGCGCTCGACGAGCTCCTCAAGCGACCGGCGATGCTGGCCGCAGCGCAGCAGGCCGCTCGCGCCGACGATGATGCCACACTGTCCCAATACATCTTCGAGGCGCTGCGGTTCCATCCCAACAACCCTGGAGTTTTTCGCGTCGCGGCGCAGGATTATGTCGTTGGCAAAGGCACTCCACATGCGACGCGAATTCCTGCCGGGACTTCGGTGCTGGCGGCGACGCAGTCCGCGATGTTCGATGAGACGGTCGTCGAAAACTCCATGCAGTTTCAGATCGGACGGCCTGGCTATGTTTACATGCACTGGGGCGTGGGGCTGCATACGTGCTTTGGGCAGTACATCAACCAGGTGCAAATTCCCGGCATTCTAAAGTCCCTGCTGCGGCGAAAAGGCCTGCGGCGAGCGGATGGAGACAGTGGCGCGCTCAAATATGCGGGCCCATTTCCGTCGTCCCTGTGTGTCGCCTTCAACTAAAACGAGCGGGCATTTCGGCAAGTGTACCCACCGCTCTGTCCCATTCTGGGATTGATGTCGAGAATGATATTGGCCGATAGGAGATTTGAAGCGACCTCTGCGTTACTCTTGAGCCGCTTCTCAATCCAGATATCCATACCGGAGATGCAATGACGATGCCCGCGCAGTTCTCACCCACGATATGTCGTAACGCGACTCACTCTTCCTCGCTCAAGCACCGGATCCTGGCGGTTTTAGCGGCGACGCTGGCGGTTTCGTCGCTCATCGGTTGTGCTGCCAATTTCAATGCGGTCACTCCTGTCGCGTTCAACGGCATGGCACTCAAGGGGAACGTTCATGGTGGCCAGCAACCCTTGACCGGTGCCAACATCTATCTCTTCGCGGCGGGAACCTCAGGCTACGCTTCGGCGTCGAACTCACTTCTCGACAAGAGCAATCCGGCCGTCTCGACAGACGGCAATGGCAACGGCTTCGTGTTGACGGACTCCGGCGGCAACTTCACGATCACGGGAGACTGGGTCTGCGCGAATGCCACCGACCAGCTCTACATTCTGGTCGCCGGCGGCAATCCGGGCCTCGGGTTTCCGGCGTTCACCAATACGGCTATCGGGATGATGAGCACACTGGGAACATGCAGCGGCATCAACGCTTCGACGTTCGTGGTGGTCAATGAGTTGAGTACGATCGCCGCCGTAACCTCGCTCCAGCAATTCATGTCGGACGGACTCCATGTCGGCTCCAGCGCGACTAACGCCGTCGGAATCGCGAACGCCTTCACCACGTCGAGCAACATGGTGCCCATCGCCGGCCCGCTTGCAAACAGTGTGACGCCCGGCGGCAATGGCACGGTCCCGCAGTCCACGCTGCACACTCTCGCGAACATCCTTTCGGCGTGCGTCAACACGGCCGGCGGCACATCCGCGCAGTGCGTCAGCCTGTTCTCCAACGCCCAGCCGTCCGGCGGCACGCTCCCCACGGACACGCTGACTGCGGCGCTCGATATCGCGCTGAACCCAACCAACAATGTTGCCGCGCTGTTCGCGCTTTCGCCCGCGACGCCTCCTTTCCAGCCATCGCTCGCGCAGGCGCCAAACGATTGGACCGTCGGCATCAACTACACAATTGGCAGCGGTACGCCGCTTCCGGGCTATCTGGCCATCGACGGCAATAACAATGTCTGGATATCCAATCTGGCGTCTAATAAGGCGGTGCCCGGCACCGATTCCATTATCGAACTGGATCCATTTGGGAACATTCTTTCCGGAACCACAGGATTCACCGACGGCGGCTTTGTCAAGAAGCCGCAAGGCCTCGCCCTCGACGATCAAGGCAATGTCTGGGTCGCCAGCGGCACCAGCAGTGTTCTAAGGATGACCAGCGCGGGGGTGGACACCACCGCTTTTCCATTATTCGGAGCAAACCATCCTCAGGGAATCGCGCTCGATAAGTCCGGCAATGCCTGGGTCGGCAATTTTGGTAGTGGCGGATCCGGCACCACGGCGACGCGTATCGGAACAGATGGAACCATCCTCCAGGCTGGTATATCCAGCCCGGGCTTCGCGGGGCCGCAGGGTGTCGCGCTCGATAGCAACGGCGACATTTGGGTGGCGGGCCAAACCTCGAACAGTCTCCTGAAAATTTCCGGAACCGACGGCAGCATTCTGTCGGGATCCGGGTCAGGCTTCCAAGATGGCCTCGATGGCCCCACCGGGGTCGCCATCGACGGTTCCAACCGGGTCTGGGTGATTGATGATGGGTTTGGCAATGGGACCACCTTTGTCAGCCTTTTCAACAACGATGGAACGGCTGCGAGCCCTCCGGGTGGTTTCTCGACCGTGAACACCGGCGGCTTCGAGAACCTCGTCGTCATCGACGGCGCAGGCACGGCCTGGACGCCTACCTGCGGTGTGGTGTGTTTCGGACCCGGCGCCTCCGACAACGTCATCCATCTCGCCAAGGACGGTTCATTGCTGAATACCGCAAACGGCTTCAAGACCCCGGGCCTCAATGCTCCGCAAGGCGTGGGTATCGATGCTTCAGGGAATCTGTGGGTGGGTAACACCGCCGGTAACGCGACCACCACTCCCGGCACCATTACCGAGATTGTCGGTGTGGCCGCTCCAGTGATGTCGCCGATTCAAGCCGCGCTCAAGGCCAACAAACTCGGCCAGCGCCCCTGATCGATCCAAAAAGCGCGGGGTGCCCATGTCCGGATTCTCGGACATGGGGCATCGGTGCGCAAATCCCTACGCCAACAGAGCATCGAATTCAGGCCGCATAGACCTCTATCGGAAAGGCTTTCCCGAAACGGCGTTACCCGCACGCGGCGGTCGGGTCGACTCCCTGACCACCAACTCCGGCGACACCACGATCTGTTGCACCGCCGGCAGCCGCGCCGGGCCAATCTGCTCCAACACCTGTGCCGCGGCCAACATCCCCATGCGATGCAATGGCTGCCGCACCGTCGTCAGCGCGGGGTTTTGATACGCCGCCGACTGCACGTCGTCGAACCCCACCACCGACACATCCTCCGGCACGCTCAAGCCTGCTTCGCGAAACGCGCGAATGGCCCCGATCGCCGACACATCGTTGAACGCGAACAGCGCCGTAAACGGCTTGCCCGCGGCCAGCAGACGGCGCGTGGCCGCATAGCCGGGATCGTGCGACGGCGCGTCGCCCTCCAGCCGCGCCACCAGTTGCGGCACGATGCGCAGTCCGCGCGCCGACATCGCCAGCTGAATGCCCTCCCAGCGCGCGTCCGTGTCGGAGCTGAACTCCTGGCCTTTGATGAACGCGATCTCGCGGTGTCCCAACTGGTGCAGATGGTCGATGGCCAGCGCGGCGGCGCGGTTGTGGTCGAGCATGATGTTGGTGACGCCCTCCGGCTCGTGATGCCCGGAAACGGTGACGGTAGGAACGCTCGACCGGTGCTTCAGCGGCGTGTCGATCGCGATCAGGCCTTCGACGGCGCGGTCCAGCAGCATGTGCTGGCAGCGCTCGATCGTTTCCGCGCGGTGATGGTGGCTGACGACAAAGTAGAAGTAGTCGGCCTCCATCAGCCGTTCTTCGACGCCGCTCAACACCAGCGTCGCGTAGCCTTCGCTGACCTCAGGCACCATGACGCCGATGGTCATGCTCTGCCGCTTGCGCAGGGAGCGGGCGACGACGTTGGGGCGATACTTCATCTCGGCGGCGGCGGCGAAGACGCGGTCCTGCGTCACTTTGGGAATGGATTTTGCCGCGGGCGCTCCGGTCAGCACGCGCGAAACGGTCGCCACCGACAGCCCCAGGTGCGCGGCCAGGGTTTTCAGTCCGACCGAGCGCGGGGGTGTATCAACTGAATTCGGAAGGCCGCGACCCGGAAGACTGCGCGACGCTGTTTTAGCGGATTTTGGCATTCCGAAGTCTCCCACATTTACAGTTTGCATTACACCCAGAAAAAGATGCTTGACACGAACTAGCTGGGAAGCGCAGTATTCGTTTCATGCAATCGTTTGCCTAACGCTGGGCAGAAACTCAAGACCCGCGCGCAAGGCTATTGGTTCGAGCAATACCTTTTGGAGGCTGTATGAATACCCTTTCGATCTTCCGTATCCTGCGTTCGCGCGTGCTGCCGTTTGTCGTCGCGGCCGTCCTGGCCGTCGTAGCACTTCCGTCCTACGCGCAGTTCGGCGGATCCCTCACCGGCTCGGTGCAGGATGCATCGGGTGCTGCCATCCCCGGCGCAACCGTTACGCTGACCAATCCCGCCACTCAGCAAGTGAAGAGCATTACGACGGACGGTTCCGGCGTGTACACGTTCAGCGAACTCGCTCCCGGCTCGTACACGCTCTCGGCCACGGCTTCCAATTTCTCGGCTGCAACGGTGAACAACGTTTCGGTTGCCGCTGAATCCCCGCGCAATGTGGACGTCACGCTCAAGACTGGAAAGACGAGCGAGACCGTCACGGTGAACGCCGACACTCTTCCCCTGCTACAGACTGGCGACGCCAGCATTGGCTCGACGCTCGACAATGAGCAGATCGAGCGGCTCCCCGTCGTCGGCGGCAATGTGTACGAGCTGTTGCGGACTGCGCCCGGCATCATCGGCGATGGAGCGCGCTCGGGCAACGGCAATGCCATCTTTCTGCCGAATGGCG
>JALYTE010000270.1 GCA_030854435.1 Acidobacteriota bacterium
CGGAAGCGGCGGCGGTTATCTTCGACGAGGCCCACGAGCTGGAAGACATTGCGAGCAACTACTTTGGCGTTGCGTTGACCAACTCGCGCTTCGACGAACTCGCCCGCGATACGGAGTCGATGTTGCGTGCGAAAGGCGCGAGTTCGTCCGCGATCGAGAACGCGACGGTTAGCCTTCGTGAGCGCTCGCGACTTTTCTTCGGCTCGCTGCCGGTCGGGCCGTCACATCTGGGGCGGCTGGAGTTCACAGACCGCGCGGATTTTCTCGAATTGCGTGGCGAGTCGTACATCGGAGCCGCCAACGCGCTTCAGCGCCTCGAAGGCGAACTCGAACGGCTGCGTGAAGTCGAAGAGGCGAGCGGCCTGCGCAAGCGCGCCGCCGACATTCGCAACCACCTGAAATTTCTGCTTGAATCGACCGACCCCAACACCGTCTTCTGGATCGAACGCCGCGCCACGCAGAACCTCCGCAACGCTGCGCGGATCGCCACAACATCGGGTGCCCCACGTTCCGATTCTGGGACGTGGGCTTCCGAAGCGACACAGAACTTCCAGGCTTTCAACACCCACCTTCAGGCGACCCCAATCGACGTCTCCACCATCCTCGCCGAAACGCTCTTCACCCACTACCCCAGCATTATCCTCACCTCCGCTACACTCGCCGTCGCGGGGGCGGACGGAGCTCCCAGTTTCGAGCACCTGAAGAAGCGCCTCGGCATTCCGTTTCCCAAAGAACTCCTCGTGCCCTCGCACTTCGACTACTCGAAACAAGCGCTGCTGTATCTGCCGCGCGCGATGCCTCCGCCGCGCGATCCCGAGTTCCTCCCTCAAGCTGCCGAAAAAATCCGCCGCGTTCTCGAAATCACCCGTGGCCGTGCGTTCTGCCTCTTCACTAGCTACGCGCAGATGCGCGAACTGCATGACCGCCTGCTCGCGCAACTGCCATTTCCGCTGTTGCTGCACGGCACGGCACCGCGCCACGTTCTGTTGCAACAATTTCGCGAGACCCCCAACGCCGTCCTCTTCGGCACCTCCAGTTTTTGGCAAGGCGTGGACGTGCAGGGCGAACAACTCAGCTGCGTGATCATCGACAAGCTGCCCTTCGCCGTGCCCTCCGACCCGATCATGAAAGCCCGCACCGACGCCATCACCGCCGCTGGCGGCAACGCTTTTACCGAGCTGCAAATCCCGCAAGCGGTCATTACGTTGAAGCAGGGTTTCGGCCGCTTGATCCGCTCGCTTTCGGACCGCGGCCTGCTGGTGCTGCTTGACCCCCGCGTCCGCACTGCGCGTTACGGGAAGGTGTTTCTCGACTCGCTGCCCAACTACCGCCGCACCGACGACATTATGGAAGTTGAAAAGTTCTTCGCTTAACTTGGCAACCCGACTGTCATCTCGACCGAATCCGCGCACTTTGCGGACGCAGTGGAGAGATCGCAGCATTTCTTACGCGCCGCCAAGTATTCTTAGAGAGAACTCATGGGACGCAACCTTTACATTCTCGCCGCAACGCTCGCGGTCCTCGCGCTGATCTCGGTCGTGCTGTCGTTCACCAACATTGCGCAGCAACCCGGCTCGCCGGGCGACGTTGCGCTGTGGCGCACCACGGGCATCGTGCTCTTTTGCTTCAGCCTGATCGTTGCGCTGGCCGGAATCCTCTCCTCGCTGTTCGAGCAAGCCGAGCGCCGCGATACAGAAGCGCGTCGTCAGCGGCGTCGCCGTTAGAATGGAGGTGCGGTATAACGCCGCGCAGGAAGCGAGTCATAGCGATGTTTGAAGTCACGGTACAAGCCGGTTTTTCTTCCGGCCACTACCTCCGAAACTACCGCGGCAAGTGCGAGAACCCGCACGGCCACAACTACAAAGTCCTGGTCACGCTCAGCGGCGAAGAGCTTGACGATGCCGGACTGCTGCTCGACTTCAAGCTGCTCAAGCAGGTGCTGCGCCCTACGGTTGAGTACCTCGACCACCAGATGATCAACGACCTCGAACCCTTTACAACGCTCAACCCTTCGGCCGAAAACCTGGCGCAGTACTTCTTTCAGAAGACCGCCGCGCAGGTCGGCGAAATGACCGAAGGCCGCGTCCGCGTGAAGGACTGCACGCTCTACGAAACCGACACCAGCTTCGCACGCTACTCGGAATAAATGCGCCTGATCGAACTCTACAAATCCGTCCAGGGCGAATCGAGTTTCGCCGGCGTCCCGTGCATCTTCGTGCGACTGGCGGGCTGCAACCTGCGTTGCGCGTGGTGCGACTCGGAGTACACCTTCACAGGCGGCAAGGCTTTTACCGCCGACGAAATCGTCGCGCAGATCGCAGCGCTGCAACCTTGCCCGCTGATCGAGTTCACGGGCGGCGAGCCGATGTTGCAAGCCCGCGAGCTCATTCCGTTCATGGAGCGGCTGCTCGCGCTCAACTACACGCTGATGGTCGAAACCAGCGGCGAACGCCCGCTCGCCGATGTTCCCAAAGCCGTGCATAAAATCGTCGATGTTAAATGCCCCGGCGCGGGTCCTGCCGCAAACTCATTCAACATGGCCAACCTCTCCGCCCTCACGAAAGCGGACGAAATAAAATTCGTTCTGAGCGACCGCGCGGACTACGAGTTCGCACGCGACTTTATCCACACGCACGCGCTGGCCGAGAAGTGCGGCGTTATCCTACTCTCCCCGGCCTTCAACAAAATGCCTAGCGAATTCCGCAGTACGGACAATGCGATGCTCGACCCGCGCCTAATCGTTGAATGGATGCTGGCCGACGGCCTGCCTGCGCGATTGAGCCTGCAAATCCATAAGTACATCTGGGAGCCGCGCAAGA
>JALYTE010000291.1 GCA_030854435.1 Acidobacteriota bacterium
TCCGCGCCACGGTCGATTTGCCGCTGCCCAGATCGCCGGTGAGTCCTACACGCAGCATGGATTCACGAGACCTGGCTTTTCTTCAAAGGGATGATGACCAAGGCGACGATGAAGAGCGGGATCAAGCCGGGAATGATGGCCACCCATGGAAAAGGTTTCGCCGCAAAGCATATCACCAGCATGTCGAGCAAAGTGACGCCCGCGAACACCAGCATCAGCCGCTTCACGGGTACGGGAAAAGCACGAAGAACAGCGCGAAATTTGGACAGTCTCATGGGCCTCCAGCTTATATGATCGCGCGGCGAACGCGCGCGGCGGTCAGCGTGTTCTTCATCAGCATCGCGATCGTCAGCGCGCCGACGCCGCCGGGAACGGGCGTATACGCTCCCGAAATCTCAAACGCCGCGGGATCGATATCGCCGACCACCGTCGATCCGCGCTTCGAGAAAGTCGCACGCCGCTCCGCATCGCCAGGGAAAAACCGCTCCAACTCCCGCTCGTCCGTGATGCGGTTGATGCCGACATCGATCAGCGTCGCTCCCGCGCTCACCATCTCGCGCGTCACAAATCCCGCGCGCCCAATCGCCGCCACCAGAATGTCCGCCGCGCGCGTAATCTCGGCAAGATTGCGCGTCTTCGAGTGGCACACGGTAACTGTCGCGGACGCATTGATCAGCATCGCGGCCACCGGCTTGCCGACGATGTTCGACCGCCCCACCACTACCGCGTTGGCTCCCGCAATGGGAATATCGCTGCGCCGAAGAATCTGCATAATTCCCGCAGGCGTGCAGGGCGCGAGCAGGTCGTCGCCGCCGGTTCCACTCAGCAACCGACCGACGTTCACCGGATGAAAACCGTCGACGTCTTTTTCCGGCAATACCGCATCGAGCAACAGCGGCGTATCGACATGCCTGGGCAACGGAAGCTGGATCAGGATGCCGTCGATGTCCTCGCGCGCGTTCAAACCCGCCACAATCGCCAGCAATTCCACGGTCGTGACGCTTTCCGGCGGGGTCATCATTTCGGAGTAAATGCCCAACTCGGCGCAGGTCTTTATCTTGCTGCGCACGTAAATCTGCGACGCGGGCACCTCGCCCACCAGAACCACCGCAAGACCCGGCGTATACCCAGCGGCGCGTGCCGCCGCGACCTCGAGGGCCACTTCAGCCTTGATCCCGGCGGCGATGGCGATGCCGTCCAATATGCGCGGCGTGGAAGAAGTAGACGGCATATTTTCATGGTATCGCGTTGTTGCGGGCGCGCGGCAACGCCGTGACAAACCTGTTACATTCATTCCGCACACAGCTACAACTCCTGAACAACAATGCTTATCTAACCGATAACGAGCGTATGTTGCGCTCCAGAGGGCATACCGTGAACGCACTACTCGACCGAGAGCCCGAAGCCCTCCAAATACCCGGCGCAACCGACGTTGCGCACGGCATTGAGAAGTTTACTTCCAGCGACCTTACCGCGCTGCGCAGCGACCTTCTGCAATCCGGCGTGGACTCTTTCCAGGCCGCCGAACTGGTCGCAAATTTCCTGAGCGGCCGCGGCTACGGAGTCTCGAACGACGAGGCCCGCGGGGTCGCGTCGGCCATTGAAGGCGTGGGCTGCACGGTGGAATGCATCCAAGCCGAACTGGAGCGAGTCGCCCACTTCGCGTAAGCCAACTACTACTGAGTGATCTCGCCTTCCGGCTCATCGGTCGGCGACTCGATCTCCGCGTTGAACCCCTCCAGCATCCGCGCCAGAAACGCTTCCTCGTCCAAACCCTTGCGATGTATCGCCTCCGCATTGACGATGTGCCGCGCCAGGTCGGCCAGCACAATTCCCCACGCGAAGGGGTCTTCCCACGCGCCGGAGCGCAGGCTCACATGCTGGCCCTGCTCGGCGACCCAGACGCGCAGCAACTCAAACGCGGCTTTGTCTCGGGTCGCGGCCGGCGGCGGATCGAGATACTTGTTCGAGGTCATGATATTTCCTCCTAGCGTTTGGCCAAAAGCGTTTCGATGCCCGAGCCAACTTCAGCCTCGGCAAACTCCGCCGCCACGCGAATGCAGTTCATGACGGCACGCTCATTCGACGACCCATGGCCCACAATCACCGGCCCGCGCACGCCCAGCAACTGCGCGCCGCCGTACTCCGAGTAGTCCAGCCGCTTTTTGAAGTCCATGAAAGCCTTGCGCGAGAGCAGCGCTCCCACCTGCGAAGTCACAGTGGACTTCAGACTCTCTCGCAACATGACGCTCAACATTTTTGCCGTGCCTTCGCAGGTTTTCAACGCCACGTTGCCGACGAAGCCGTCGCACACGATCACGTCCGCGTGGCCGTTGAAGATGTCGCGGCCTTCCACATTGCCGATGAAGTTGAGCGCCAACTCGGTCGCCAGTTCGCGCAGGATGGGCAGCGTGTTGCGCACCAGCGTATCGCCTTTGCCGTCCTCTTCGCCGTTGGAGAGCAGGCCGATGCGCGGCCTCGAAATGTGCAGCACGTTCCTGGAGTAGACGTGGCCCATCACCGCGAACTGGCGTAGATTTTCAGGGTCGCAATCGACGTTCGCGCCCACGTCGAGCAACACGCATGGCGCTCCGGCGGACGTAGGGAACGCGGTCGCCAGCGCAGGCCGGTCGATGCCGGCGAGCGACCCGAGCACCATCTTCGCGGTCGCCATCGCGGCCCCGGTGTTGCCAGCGGTCACGAAGCCCCCGGCGCGGCCTTCGCGAATCATCTTCAACCCGATTCGCATCGACGAATCGCGCTTGGAGCGCACGGCCAGAGCGGCCTTGTCCTCCATGCTGATCCACTCGCTGGCCTGCACAATATACACGGGCAGGCGGTCGCGGCCACCATGCGCTCTCAGGGCGGCGCGCAGCTTGGGGCGCAGGATTTCTTCCGGCCCCACCAGATGGACGCGCACGTCGAGCGTGCGCGCGGCCAGCACCGCGCCCCGCACTTCGGGGTCGGGGGCCTTGTCGGAACCCATTGCGTCGAGAACGATGTCGATGGGCATCAGGGACGGGGAGGTCGAGGGCTACAGCGCTTCTTTGGCCGCGAGCACGGCGCGGCCCTTGTACTCGCCGCACTTCTTGCAGGCGCGGTGCGACTGCTTGCGCTCTTTACAGCTGGGACAGATCGACGTGCCCGTGGGGGTCAGGAAATCGTGGCTGCGGCGTTTGGCGGTGCGCTGCTTGGAGTGGCGGCGCTTCGGATTGGGCATGGTCGTTGTTCCTCTCGCATCGGCCCCGGTCATGGTGCGCGAGTCGCGCGAGCATGGGCCTTCAATCTAAATATCTCTATACAAAAAACGTCTTTCGAACTATGGCTAAGCCTTGTCGGTCAGTGCTTTTTCCGCCAATCCGGCCAGCGCATTCCAGCGCGGGTCGGTGTGGCTGTCCTTGCAACGGCAAGGAGCGTCGTTGCGATTCGCGCCGCAGTGCGGGCAAAGTCCCTGGCAATCCTCTCGGCAGAGCGTCCGTCCGGGCAGGGCCAGAAGCACCTGTTCGCGAATGGCGTCCTCCAGCAACAGGCCGCTCTTTCCATAATACCCGATTTCGGTTTCTTCTTCCGTAATGGCCCGCTCACCGGGCTCGGCGTCGGCGGCTTCAGGACGGAAAATCAAGTCGAACTCGCCCTTCAGGTTCTCGTGTACCGGTTCCAGACAGCGGGCGCATAGCAGTTCGAACTTGCCCGAAAACTTCGCTCGCACTCGGATGTCGTCGACGATGTCGCCGTGCCCGCGATGCTCTTCAATCAACTCGGCCTTGCCCTTCACGGCAAGCGGCCCGGCCTGGCGAATGTCGGCGGTGTAGTCGATTGCGCCTTGCGGAAGGCTTTCGTTCAGGGTGACGGACTCTTTGCGCAGTTGCGCCGTGGTAATCAACATGCTTTAAGGGTAGGGCCGCGCGGTTGCCGCGTCAAACGCCAGACGCCGAATCGACACTTCCTCGTGGAGCGGCGTCTCTATTGGTTGTCATCGCGCAATTGGTTGTCATCCCGCAGGAATCTGCTGTTCGCTGGCCCCACCTCGAATCCGGGATGCCCATGGCCGGATTCTCGGACATGGGATTTCAACACCGCCGCGGAATCGCTAACCCCGAACAATCGAATCCTCGCGACTCCCGCCGCTCCCGCTTGCATGCACTGCTGAGCGTTCTCCAGCGTCACGCGAGCCAGCGCGCGCGCCTTCGCCGACACCACCGCCGCTGTGGACACTCATGGGTTCGAAAATCGCAGCAGTTCCGCTCTCCATCCATCCGCTCTCCAGTAGCGGTCAATTTTTCACCCCCATTCCTGTGCTGCCGTAAAGGGCCGCCTCCGCCAGCGCCCTCGACAGCTTCTCAACATCGTCGAAGCCGTGGTTCGATGTAACACTGACGACAATGTTGACATCCGGGATAAGGAGTAACTCGGAGACGAATCCATTGCTGCCGCCGCTGTGATAAAGCGCCTGGTGACCGGAAATCTGGATCATTTCCCATCCCAATCCATAGGCGAAGTGCTCATCGACACGGTATGGTTTCTCCTCCATCGCCGCGATGGCCGGATCGCTCCGTCGCAGGGCCAGGTAATGGACTCCATAGCGGTCCAGGTCTCCCACCGTCGAAATGACGCCGCCCGCGGGGGTCTCTTCAAATTCTTTGCTGTAGGCCGTTTCCAGTGCGCGCAGGCTTCCGTTATAACCGCCGGCCAACCGGCTCACGGTCGCATTGCCGCTGTACACGTCGTGCGGGAAGTGCGCACGCGAGTCATACAAAGTATCTTTCAGCCCGAATGGTTCGAACACTCGCTTCGCTACAAAGGTTTCGAACGGTTCCCCCGACGCTGCTTCGATCACGCAACCCGCGATGATATACCCCATGTTGCTGTACTTCCACTTCGTTCCGGGTGCAAACTCCGGGGCCGGCAACTTGGCGAGCAAAGCATTGAATACCGGCAAAAGATGTTGCGCATCGTCGTTCTCCCATTGCTCGCTCCAACTCTCTTCAAACTGTTGCGGTATTCCTGCGGTGTGCTGGAGAAGTTCGCGCATCGTAACCGCGTCCCAACTCGACGGCAGACCATGCAGGTAGTTTTTTATGGGAGCATCCAGATCAAGCCGCTTGTCTTTGGCCAGCTGCACCGCTGCCATCGCTGTGAACTGCTTGGAAACTGAGAATAGTTTGAAGCGAGTCGTCGCCATATTTCGCACGCCCAGCTCTACGTTTGCTTGGCCCTGGGCCGAAGACAACAGCAGCCTCGGTCCAAATCGTACGATTACATTGCCGCTCCAGCCCGGAACCGCAGCCCAAACTGCTGCGACCCTTCTTACTTGGGCGTTTGTCGGCACGTCGCCCGCGTGTACATGCATCGCAAATCCGAAAAGACCGACGAACAGCAGTCCGCCCGTCAACCGTGCAAAAAGAGGCCTCAAAAATCCATTCAATGTCTTTAGAGGACTCTGGCTAAAACGATTCATCCGAGCAGGTTACTACACAAGCAAAACCTCATCCAAACAACCGAATCCCGCCACGCCCGGCGCTCCCGCAGCGATGCACAGCGGCGCGTTCTCCGAAGTGACGCCGCCGAGCGCGAACACCTTTGCCGGTGCTACCGCCCGCACACCCGTTGCAGCATCTCCAATCCCGCGCCGCCGCGCACCTTCACGCCGTCCAGGTTCTGCTCAAACACCGGGCAGAAGACGATCGTCTCCGCCCCAGCGTGGCGCGTGCCGCGTTGTTCTACTGAAATTTTAAAATGGTCGGGGCGAGAGGATTCGAACCTCCGACCCCCTGCTCCCGAAGCAGGTGCGCTACCAGGCTGCGCTACGCCCCGATATCTGGTGAATGTATGCCAGCACCAACCCCACGCCGCAAAGCTCCGGGATGGTGTTTGAGCTATGCCGCTTGTTTGCCGACAAATTCAGTCTACCAGAAAGTCCCGGGGCGAAGCCCCGGTTCTGTCATGGCTTCGGGACGGCGGTGGATGCAGCGTGCGTGGGCCGGTGCCGGGGACGCGTTGTCCTATGCTTTCGTCGGGTTGCAGTGCCAGTTCCGCGATGCACGGTCGAAACCGCGTCGAATGGGCGAGTGTCAGCGTCGCTGTAAACGGCACCCGACGGAACCAGTATTGTCCGTGCGGCGCGTTCGCGGGTGTTGCCGGTGCGCACGTCGATGCGCGTGGGATCGATGCCTTTCTCATGCGTGAGATATTCACGAACGTTGAGCGCCCGTTCCGCGGCTGCTCGGCTGCGATCGCCCGGCGAAGAGTACCCGACGATGATGAGGTGCGCGTCGGTCTGCTGGGTCATCGTAAGCGCGATATCGTCGAGGCAGCTTCTGCCTTCGTTGCTCAGACGAACGGTCCGCGCAGGATCTCGTACAAAGGACACGCTGCATAGCGCCTGGGTGTGCACCTCGACGGGCGGTGGGGGCGGGGGAGGGGGGTTCTCGATGTTGACTGTCGCCGTGGCCGTTGCGGTTTTGCCCAGGTCGTCCGCAAGATTGCAGGTCACGGTGATTGTCGATGCGCCCAGGCCCGCAGTGGAGAGTCTCGCGGTTGGGCCGTCGCCGACGATCTGGCCCGCGGACGCTGTGTAGGAGTAAGTGAGCGGACGGTTTTGCGGACTCACGCCCGAGGTCGCGATATCCACTGTCGTGCCCGATGTAACGGTGGAGGGCGACGCGGTGCAGGACATCGTCGGCGGCTCGTAAGCTTTCACGGTGAAAGGCGCTGTGCAGGTCGCCTGATCGCCGGCTTTTTTGCCGTAGGAGAGATGGCCGCCGACGGTGTAGTCGCCGGGCGCGAGGCCGGTCGTATCGATCGTGGCCGACGAGGCATCGGCGGTCAGTTTCCCGCCAGTTGTCGTCCAGGTGTAGAAGGGAGTCCTCCGGGGGTTCACATTCACGACGTCGGCATTGGCGACGACGGGTTCGCCGGGGAAGACACTGGCTGGCTGAGTGGCGCAGCCCAGCTCGACCGGACGCTTCACAGCGGGGACGCCGAAGCGGACGACAAGGCCGCCGGAGAGTTTATAGGCGGCGATGACTCCCAAGCCTCCGGAAGACCCATCGGGCGCGAGCGGGCCATAATCGACGTGCGAGTATTGATAATCGGCCTGGATGGGCCGGATAGCGAAGAGGTTGTTGAAGTACGGCAGGATGTAGTCGATGCCCACGCCGGCGGTGATCCCGTAACCCCATCTGAGATCTTGCAGAAACGGGCCGTTGATGCGCGCCCCGCCGCCCAGAACATGGGCGTAGGGAACGAACCGATTTAGGGGGAAGCGTACGATGGGTCCGGCCTCGGCGGTGTAGACGTTGGGGTCGCGAACGTCGCACGCCCCGTTGACGCACTGGCCGATGGAGCCGCGAACGCTGGGGCCGGAGAAGTAACCGCCTTCGACCTGCGCGCCGAGATACCGACCGAAATAACGCGTCACGCTCACGGTCGTGTTCTTGTTGACGATGCTGACGTAATTGTGGCCCGCGATACCGGCGTCGATGGGGTGGAAGTAGCCGTAGCCGGCGTAGATGTCGTAACGCGAAACGGGGATGTCGGTCACGGCGGGGAGGGCTTGCGCAAAGCTGCGTACAGCGAACGCGAAAGCACAAACGGCGATCAGCGAAAACTTAGAAACTTGAGAAAGACGGCGCATTGCGGACCTCTGTGTGGCTCCCGTAATCGGGGTCTAAAATTGAAGTTTGCGCTGGTCGGAAGGCCGCAAAATTCCAGCGTAAGAAACGCGTCCTGAAGACCGCGCATGCATGGAGACGATGGCAGGGGCCTAGACGAATCGTTAAACTCCGCCTCTGGAGTCTCCTTTTGAGCGAATGCGCGGTTCCAGTCAACTGAAGGTTTGATGCGCGCAGTAAACTGAACGCGCTCCCATTTGCGGGGAAATTTTCAACAAAAATTCGCAGGAATAGAGACATCGGATGACCGACCGGCGAAAAATTTGTCAGATGTGGCAGCGTGGCAACGCCTGCGCGCTGGTCTCGCTGGTGCGCGTCGAAGGGTCGAGCTATCGCCGGGTTGGCGCACGGTTGTTGATCGCTCGCAATGGAGACTATGCGGGCAGCATCTCGGGCGGCTGCCTGGAAGCGGAAGTGGTCCGCAAAGCGCAATGGCTGGTGTGCGATGGGCGCGCGGTCGTGGAGCGGTACTCGACGCTGTTCGACGACACCGCGGAGATTCCCTATGGGCTGGGCTGCGGTGGCACGGTGGATATGCTGATCGAACCTGCGGCATCGCCGGAGTGCGTTGCCTTGATGGAAGCGATGCAGGCCTCGCTGCGCGGCGAGCGGACACGCGTCGTCACATGGTTGCCGGGCGTATGTGGGCCCTTGCGGCGCGAGATTTCCGGCGCGAATGGCGAGGTCAGGTTTTGCAGCAAAGGGACTTCCAGGACTGAAGCAGATCTGTTCGTTGAGGTCCTCGACGCGCCGCAGCGCCTGATTGTCCTTGGCGCGGGCAACGATGCGCAACCAATGGTGCAGATAGCGGCGCTGTTGGGTTGGAGCGTGACGGTAATCGACGGCCGCGCTCAGTTGGCACGCGCAGAGCGCTTTGCTGAAGCTGAGCGAGTGCTTGCTGGTTCAAGTCTGGGGGAGGTGGCCGTCGGCGACCGCGACGCTGTGGTCATCATGTCGCATAGCTACGAACAGGACCGCGCGTGGCTCGTTGCGGTGCTTCCGCGAACGCCGCGCTATCTGGGATTGCTCGGCTCGCGGCATCGCAGCGCATTGTTGGTGAGCGAGGCCGCGGCGATGTTGGGCTGGCCGGTGGAACGAGCGTGCGAGGGCCTGTTTGCGCCCGTCGGCTTCGATCTTGGCGGCGACGGGGCAGAGGCGATCGCGCTTGCGACGATCGCCGAGGTGCAGGCTTGTTGCGAGGGAAAACTTGGTGTGTCGCGGCGCATGACGCCGGAGAGGGTTGAAGCGCAGATCGCTCGTGGAGGCGCGTCGCGTTATTTGCAGACGCAGTGTGCGTTGTGAGTGTCGCGGCAGTGGTTCTGGCGGCGGGTGCGTCGACGCGGCTGGGGAGGGCCAAGCAGACGCTACAACTGGGCGGCGAATCGCTGCTGGAACGCGCGGTGCGGGTCGCCCAGGAAGCGGGCTGCACGCCGGTCATTGTGGTCGTCAACCCCGAAGGAAACTTCGGCCATCGCTTGCAGCAGCGCGGCTACATTGTTGTCGTAAATGAAAACTCAACCGAGGGAATGGCGTCTTCGATTCGACGCGGAATTGTGGTCGCGCGAAGGCTCAAGGCGCAGGGCGCGGTCGTGATGACGTGCGATCAGCCGGGAGTTCTTCCGGAACATTTGCGCGCGCTTGCTGCAGATGCGGCGGTGATGACCGGGTCGGCGTATGCGGGAAGAGTCGGTGTTCCGGCGTATTTTCCGGCTGCGGCGTTCGACGCGTTGCTCGCATTGCAGGGAGACACGGGGGCGCGCGGACTCCTGCGCGGGGCGAAGTCTATTCCGCAAGAAGAGCTTGGATTGGATGTTGACACGGAAGAGGATTTTCGCAAGGCGCAGGCGCTGTTCGAGCATTGATGCGCGGAAGAAGAGCAGTTCGCGCCGGAGCCAAGAGCCTGTTCACGATCTCTGTTTAAATCCGTAAACCCTGTCATCTCGACCGGAGCCTTCGCGCACTTTGCGAAGGCGTAGTGGAGAGACCTGCAG
>JALYTE010000306.1 GCA_030854435.1 Acidobacteriota bacterium
TCATTGCGACCAAAGTCTTCCAGCCGATGAGCGATGGCGTCAATGATCGCGGACTCTCGCGCAAGCACATCATGGCTTCGATCGACGCCAGCCTCAAACGGCTGGGCGTGGACTACGTCGACCTCTATCAGATTCATCGCTTCGATCCGAATACGCCGGTCGAAGAAACCTGCGACGCGCTCGATGCCGTGGTGCGCGCGGGAAAAGCGCTGTACATCGGCGCATCCAGCATGTATGCATGGCAGTTCCTGAAGATGCTGAACCTACAGCGCGAGAACGGTTTGGCGCGCTTCGTGACGATGCAGAACCACTACAACCTGGTGTATCGCGAGGAAGAGCGCGAGATGATTCCGCTGTGTCTCGATCAAGGGATCGGCTGCATTCCGTGGAGCCCGCTGGCGCGCGGATTTTTGACCGGGACGCGCAAGCGCGACGGCCAGCCCGAGACCACGCGCGCGAAGACGGACGACTTTGCCAACAAGCTTTACTTTCGCGACTCGGATTACATGGTTGTCGATCGGGTGACAGCAATCGCGCAACAACGTGGCGTGACTAATGCTCAGGTCGCGTTGGCTTGGATGCTGTCCAAGCCCGTCGTAAGCGCGCCGATCGTCGGGGCGACCAAGCCGCTGCACTTGCAGGACGCGCTTGGAGCGCTCGCGCTGAAACTCACGGACGATGAAGTGAAGCGGCTTGAAGATCCCTATGAGCCGCATCCGGTCTTGGGTCACTAGAACAGATCCACGATTTACCGCCCCTCGGATTTACCGTCCCTCGGTCAACCTCGTGGCCAGCCGCTCCGGCAGATCCGCCGCCCGAATCGCCGCCTGCGCCCCGGCCACATCGTAAGGCACGCGATGAAACACGACGCGATCCGCGACGCTGTCGTAAATGGCAAACGCCGCTCGCCAGTCATGGTCGCGCGGTTGCCCCACCGACCCCGGATTGACCAGGTGACGCGTCCCCACGGGAACATTCAACTCCACCGACTCCGCCTGGTCCGCAGTCGAAAAGTGGGGGAGGTCCTCATGCCATTCATGGTCGCGTTGCGAGAACCCGCCCTGCACATGCGTGTGCCCGAAGAACGTCAACTCCGTCGGCATTTGCTGCAACGGCGACCACGCATCGCGCATGGTGACGATGTACTGGTCCTCGTGCAGCGGCGAGCCATGCACGCACATCGCCCGCCCGTTTCCGGCAATCGGCCCTTGCGGCATGTCGCGCAGCCACTCCAGATTCTTTGGCGTCAGCGTTCGCATGGTCCATTGCGCTGCCGCCGCCGCCACCGGATTGAACCCTTCCGAGGTGGTCAAACCGCAACACACGCGGTCGTGATTGCCGCGCACATTCACCTGCGCCAACGCGCGGACACAGTCGACGACCTCATTCGGACTCGCGCCATACCCGACCACATCGCCGAGGTTCCACAGCGCGTCGACCTTGCCCGCGGCCGCGAGTACGGCGTCGAGGGCCTGTAGATTGCCATGAATATCGGAGAGCACAAGGACGCGCATGGGACGAGGGCCAGTCTACCCTACCCGCGCAGTCTATTTGTCTTTAACTTGCTTTTAACTTGCGTTAGCGCCACCAGTTTTTATGCGCATCAACTCATCGTCGCCAACGGTCTGTCCCTGTCCGTGTGCATCGTCGGTGCCGCCGTCAGCAAACTCCGTGTGTAAGCATGTTGCGGACGCGCAAAAATCTCGCTCGCCGCAGACTGCTCGACAATCTCCCCATGCCGCATCACGGCCACGCGGTCCGCGACCTGCCCCACCACAGCCAGGTCGTGCGAAATGAACAGCATCGCCAACCCATGCGTTTCGCGCAGCCGCTTCAACAATGCCAGGATTTGCGCCTGCACGGTCACGTCAAGCGCGGTGGTCGGCTCGTCGGCGATCAGCAGTTGCGGCTTGTTGATCAGCGCCATCGCAATCAGCACCCGCTGCCGCTGTCCTCCGGAAAACTGGTGCGGATAGTCGTTCATCCGGCGCTCCGGCTCGGGCAGCGCCACCTCGTTCATGGCCTCCAGCACACGCTTCCGCACTTCCCTCCGCGAAGTCTTTGGAGCGTGCGCCAACACCGCTTCCCCAATCTGCCGCTCCACGGTCATCACGGGATTGAGCGCGGTCATCGGCTCCTGAAAAATCATCGCCATCGACCGTCCTCGAAGTCCCCGCATCTCCCGTTCTGGAAGCGCCAATAGCTCCTCACCGAGCCCAACACTGTCATCTCGACCGAAGCGAGGCGGCAGCATCGTCTCGCGCAGTGGAGAGATCGCAGCATTTGCCCTCCCTCGTAAGGTCACAGAATCGGGTGCCCGCAGCCTGCCCTGAGCCTGTCGAACGGGTCCGGATTTTCGGACATGGGATTCCACATATCCCCCCGGACTCCACAGCACCGACCCACTCACCGCCGCTGAGTCCGGCAGCAATCTCATCAGCGCCAGACTCGTCGCCGACTTCCCCGACCCCGACTCCCCCACAAGCCCCAGCGTCTCTCCGCGCCAGATCGCAAACGAAATCCCACGCACCGCCTCCTGCCCTGAAAACGCGATCCGCAGATCGCGCACTTCGAGCAGCGGCCCTTCATTCTCGTCGAGCGACGCGTCCATCAAGAGCAAGCATAGCGGACTCGCTTCCAACCGGCGGCTAAACTAAATCCTGCAATGCCCCAGGACTACGACATTCTGATCGCCGGCGCAGGCCCGGCGGGTTGCGCCGCCGCCTACGACCTCGCGCGTGCGGGCCGCCGCGTGCTCCTGCTCGACCGCCGCAATTTTCCGCGACCTAAAGCCTGCGCGTGCGGCCTCACGCGCAAGACCCTCAAAGTGCTGCGTTACTCGGTCGAGCCCATTGTCGAGCGCGTCTGCCACGAAATCGTCCTGCAACGAGCCAGCGACGGTGCCGCCACAGCCGCCAAATCCGAAGAAGTCCGCATCCGCTCCCATAACCCGATCTGCGCGATGGCCATTCGCGACCGCTTCGACCACTTCTGCCTCCAGCAGACTGTCGCGCAAGGTGCCCAACTCCGAAAGATCGAAAGCCTCGCCGCCCTGCGCGAGTTTCCCACCCACATCGAACTCGACATCGTCGTCCTCGACGGAAATATCCAACACATCGAAACTCTTCGCTCGCCAGTACTCATCGGGGCCGACGGCTCCAACGGCCAAGCCCGCCGCCTCGCCGAAGCCCTCTCGCATGAGCCCTCCTGGTACACCCGTGGCTTCGCCCTCGAAGCCCTTGTCCCTTATACCGCGCTCCCTGCAAAACTCCCCGGCGGCGACTCTCCCCACGACCTCATCTTCGACTTCAGCCCCGTCCCCGGCGGCTACGGCTGGCTCTTCCCCAAGGGCGACCACATCAACATCGGCGTCGGGGCCTTCGCACCCACCTTAGGCGAAGATGGGCCACCCAAAGGTGGGGCGGGCGGCACCGAAGACCGTCTCAAAGCCGTCACGCGCACGCTGCTCGCCGACTACGCTCGTCACAAACTCGGCATTGCACAACTCCCCAACATCACGGGCCAACACCTCGGCATGGGCGGTCACGCGTACGTCCCTCGGGGTCGCGTCCTGCTCGCGGGAGACGCCGCCGGCTTGGTAGACCCGCTCACAGGCGAAGGTATCCACTCGGCCATTGTCAGCGGCCAAGCCGCAGCCGCGGCCATCCTCGAAGTCCTGAACGCAGAAACTTCTCCGGCCACGAATCCGGGTGCCCCATGTTCCGCTTCTGGGACATGGGTTTCCACGGAACTCGCGACCGCCTATGCCCGCCACCTCGCTCCGCTTCAGCAAACCCTGGCCTTCTCCCACCGCGCGGCGCAAGCCTTCTATAAAGAACCCGCTCGCGGTTTCCGGGCCATGAAGCTCCCTTTCCTCCGTACGCTGGTTCTCAAAACCTACGCCGATGGCCTCCCGCACACGAAGCTACTTGCCACTCTGGCCAGGTTCGTCTGAAGTT
>JALYTE010000342.1 GCA_030854435.1 Acidobacteriota bacterium
CCGCTGGCCACCTGGAACGGCGTCATCAGTGGAGTGATCCTGATTACGCTGGCGATACCTCGGGGGCGGATCAAGGATTCCTATGCGGGCTGGGATCGATACATTGTTTAACCGGTCGAGAACGCACAGCGAGTCTTCGCCCGCAAGCAACCGCGAAGGCGACGGATCGCCACGTCGAGTCGTTGGAATTGGAATCGCTGTCGAAGATCCTGGTTCGGCTTAGTGGCCGGTTCGTCCTTGGCGCGGTGTTCACGTTCGCTCATCGGTCATCTCCGCCAGGCGAAATCGGGATGCGGCGAACGATTGTGTCCCGTGTCTGCGGTTCGTGTGCTGTCGATCAACACCAGCTGGCCCGGTCGCCGGGGTCGGCCAGCAACTCATTGATGCTGGCCTCAATGATCCGGTAGCCGACATTGCCGTAGAGCTTCTGCCGCCCTTCATTGAGCACGAAGGTCGGGCTGCCTTCGACGAGCTGCCGGTCCTTGGCATCGAAGTCCGCGCACAGCGCCGCATGGGCAGCACCGCTGTCGATGTGCCGGCGGATGCCGGCAAGGGGCAATGACATGTCCGAGACCATCGCCTCCTGAATGTTTCGATCAGCGATGTCCTGCAGGTCCCGGAAAAAGCCGAGACGACAACGCCACACCGCCTCTTCGAAGACGCTCCTGCCGCCGAACCGTTCTTCGGACGCCGCCGAGACTTCTCCCTGCGTCTCCAGCAACTGGATGGCCTTGAGAAACAGGTGGCAACTCATCGACGTCGGCGGAATATTCCTGGTCCAGATCTCGGGATGGATGTCGATTTGATCGAAGCGCTTCGCCATCTGTTGCACATGCCGCGAATAGGCCGCCGCGCCGCCCTTGTGGCCCCAGCCGGTCTCTATGCGCGCCGCGACATCGCCGAACAGGTGGAGGAAGCGATACTCGACACGGACCTGGTGGCCGAATTGCCGCCGCAACTCATCCAACTTGATTTGAGCCGCATAGGCCCATACGCAAAGCACGTCCGAAAAGTAGGAAACGGTCAAGGTTGGCTGCATGATGGCGGTTTCGCGCGTCGCTGATGGGCACCCCGATGCGGGTCGCAGCCCTCCCAGCGTCACTTGCGCTTTTGCAGGACGGCCCAAATGACCACGCCGACCACAACGACCAGCAGGATCGGCATCCAGTAGCCGCCGTATCCGCCCATCCAGCCACCGCCAAACGTGCCGCCACCATTCATCATGTTGCCGTTCTGCGCGAACGCCACGCCACTGGCGAGCGCGGACACCGAACCAATGGCTATCGCGGTCAAAGACTTCATGGAAACCTCCCTTGTGAAACAGATCGCCTGAACAAGCGCGCTAGGCACAGAAACGCCTGGAATGCGCGAAGGTGCGCCGCGATGTCCGCGCGCCGCGTTGGCACGCACGTCTCGTAGCGCCAAATCACTTCGCAAGAAACCTAGCAAACAAAGGGTGGACCACAACGCCGCTGCCGTCGGTGCGGCAGCGCACACTTGGCGCGTAACTGCCGCTTCGTCTTCGTTTGCCGCCGAAACCAGCGGACGCCGACGCACAGACTTGGCTGTGAGAAGCACGCAGGTGTCACTCTGCTATCGGTGCGCGACGGGCGCATCGGTTCATCAAGTACACGAGTTCGACCCCTTCCTCACCTGAGGCATCTTCGCGCCCGGGCCCCTGAGGTTGCGCTGCCACTCGTCATCGGGCGGGGGGCCGCCAGCGGCCAGTTCCACCGCAGGTCGTCCAGGATGCCCCGGTGGAGCGTGGACTTCGGGTGCACCGTGATGCGGATTGGCAATCGGGGCGGATCGATTGTCGACATGGGATTTCCTGTGTGCGCGGACGCACGGACGCAAGCCACTCAAGGGCCTACAACTGCGACAGCGAGGTTCGGGCCGCACCGTTGCGTGGGGTGCTATAGCAAGCCATGCACACGCGAAAGGCCGTCGCAATGAAAATTCACCGTCAGTTGCTCGCGCTTTTGAGCAGCGCATTGCTGTTCGGCTCAGCCGCCAACAGCCGTGCGGACTCCGATGAGGGCAGGGTCCTGATCACGCGCGGCGAATACGTTGCGCAGCTTGGCGATTGCGTGGCCTGTCACACCGCCGACAAGGGCGCGACGATGGCCGGCGGGCGCAA
>JALYTE010000346.1 GCA_030854435.1 Acidobacteriota bacterium
CCATTGGTGTCGAGCCGCGCGAGTGCCAAGCGGGTTTGCGAGGTGTTGTACACCGCACTGCCGACCATCACGATCTTGCCGTCCGGCTGTACCGCAATGTCGTGCAGGATGTCGGACTTGTCGCCCGTCTCGAGGTCGAAAGCGACTTTTACGCACTGTAAACCATTCGGAAACGCATCCAGCGAGCCGTCGATGTCGAAGCGGCACACCGCGAAGTCGTCATTGCCGTTGGTGGTCACGGTGCCGCCGATCAGAAGGCGGCCCTGCAGATCGATCGCCGCACTGACACCTGAAATCGAGAACCCTAGCTGCTCCGGAGCGATCACCAGGCCGACGTCTTGCGGGCCGTAGTTTGTGTCCAGCGTGCCATCCGCGCGCAGGCGGGTGATGCCAATACGCTGACCGCCTGTCGTGTTCACCGTGCCGACCAGGTAAATCCTGTTGAATGAATCGACGACGGAATCGAGTGCGATATCAACTGGACTGCCGGGCAGGGTGTCGAAGCCGACTATCGCGATGCCTTCGTCGGCGAAGGTGGGATCAAGGACGCCGTCAGCAGGTTGGGCCGAGACATGGGCGGCAGCGAGGGCCAGGGCCAAGGCGGCCAGGCCGCGCGAACGTATGCAGTGCAGTTTCATGAGGGTCTCCGAAAGGAAGGGACGAGCGACAGTCACCCGTCTGCAGATTGCCGGACGGCGTGGGTCTCTCCCTCACATACGGAAAGGGCGCCGCGCGAGCCTGTCAGGATTTTTGTGTGTTGAGTCCTACACTGCCCTTTGGGCGAGGAAGGACGTATGGCGAAGAAGAACCCTGGGCCGTTTTCGGCCGAACTGCTTGATGCGCTGTTGGAAGGACGCGATCCGAAGTCGGTACTCGATTCGGGAGGCCTGATCGGGGATCTGAAGAAGGCCTTGGCTGAGCGGATGCTCAACGCGGAGATGGATGTCCATTTGGAGTCGGGCGAGGAGACAGACGCGGGCAACCACCGCAATGGCACCAGCTCCAAGACGGTGCTGACGCCGGAAGGTCCGATGGAGCTGTCGATTCCGCGTGACCGCCACGGTCGGTTCGATCCGGTCTTGATCGGCAAGTACCGACGCCGCTTTCCCGGTTTCGACGACAAGATCATCGCCCTGTACGCGCGCGGGATGAGCACGCGGGACATCCAGGCGCACGTGCGCGAGCTGTATGGCATTGAGGTCTCGCCTGACCTGGTGTCGGCGGTGACCGATTCGGTGCTCGATGAAGTGACGGCGTGGCAGGCGCGCCCGCTCGAAGCGACCTATGCAGTGGTCTTCTTCGACGCCCTGCGCGTGAAGATCCGCGATGAAGGTCTGGTGCGCAACAAAGCCGTTTACTTGGCCATCGGTATTCGCCCGTCCGGCGAACGGGAGGTCTTGGGCCTGTGGATCGAGCAGACCGAAGGCGCCAAGTTCTGGCTGCGCGTGATGAACGAGCTCAAGGTCCGCGGAACGAACGACATTCTGATCGCGGTCGTCGACGGCCTCAAAGGCTTTCCCGAAGCGATCACGACCGTCTTCCCAGACGCCCTCGTGCAGACGTGCATCGTGCACCTGATCCGCTACACGATGCAGTTCGCATCGTGGAAGGAACGCAAAGCGATTGCGGCGCAGCTCAAGCCGATCTACAGGGCCGATCATGCCGACGCGGCCAAGCTCGCCTTGGAGGCCTTCGACGAGGGGGAATGGGGTCGCAAATACCCGGCGATCGCGCAAAGCTGGCGACGCAACTGGGAGGCCGTCATTCCGTTCTTCGCCTTTCCAGTGGATGTCCGCAAGATCATCTACACCACCAACGCGATCGAGAGCCTCAACGCGTCGGTGCGCAAGGCCATCCGCAACAAGGGCCATTTCCCCAACGATCAGGCCGCCACCAAATTGATCTGGCTGGCGCTACGGCACATCACCGAAAACTGGAAACGACCGCCCATCGCGTGGCAATCTGCCAAAGCACAGTTCGCACTACAGTTCGGCGATCGATTCAACTTCAACGATTGAAATTCTCAACCGACTCGCACACAAAATTTCTGACAGGCCCGCGTGGCTTCACGGAGTCATCAAAAAAAGAGCTTCAAATGTCAACTGTGGGGCTATCGGTGCTCGCCCCTAGTCTGGTTTCGTTTCGCGGGCTATCAGCTTTCAGAAATGGCGCCTTTGCAGTCTATCGAAGCTGCTC
>JALYTE010000351.1 GCA_030854435.1 Acidobacteriota bacterium
CCACGCAAAACCCTCGCCTGGAAAACACCCGCCGAACTCTTCCTTCCCCCAGGTGCCTTCGACTTCGTGAAACACTGGGCCGCAGAGGACACTGTTGCACTTGGGCCTTGAATCCACCGTCCTTCGCTGCGCTCAGGATGACGGCGAAAAACAAGCAACAGCAACAGCAGGTTCTTCGCTGCGCTCAGGATGACAATTCGAATCAGGATGACAACCCGAATCAGGATGACAGCTTAAATCCAGCGCTTGAAGACCAGCGAGCCGTTGGTGCCGCCGAAGCCGAAAGAGTTCGAGAGGGCGTAGTCGATCTTCGCGGCTTGGGGCTTGTTGGGGACGTAGTTGAGGCGGCAGGCGGGGTCTAGTTCGACGATGTTCATGGTCGGCGGGGCCATCTGGTGGAGCATTGCCATGATTGTGATGCCGGCTTCGAGACCGCCCGCACCGCCGAGCAGGTGGCCGGTCA
The DNA here is from genome assembly GCA_030854435.1 of Acidobacteriota bacterium. GTDB lineage: Bacteria > Acidobacteriota > Terriglobia > Terriglobales > Acidobacteriaceae > Granulicella. Next base: position 464 of record JALYTE010000351.1, read on the forward strand.
TGGATTTGGTGGAGCTGACCAGCAGGGTGTGGTCGATGGCGCGCTGGCCGAAGACATTCTCGATGGCCTTCGATTCGAGCGCGTCGCCCAGCGGGGTTGAGGTGGCGTGGGCATTCACATAGTCGATGCTGTCCGGGGAAATGCCAGCGGACTTGAGCGCGGCGGCCATGGCGCGGCGGCAGCCTTCGCCCTCGGGGGCCATTCCGGTCATGTGGAAGGCGTCGCCGCTCATGCCGTAGCCGATGATTTCGGCGAGGATGGTCGCGCCGCGAGCTTTGGCAAACTCCAACTCTTCGAGGATGAGGATGCCCGCGCCTTCGCCGACCACGAAGCCGTCGCGGTCCTTGTCGAAGGGGCGGCAGGCGTGGGCGGGGTCGTCGTTGCGGGTGGAGAGGGCCTTCATGGCCGCGAAGCCGCCGACGCTGAGCGGGGTAATGGCGGCTTCCGCGCCGCCGGCGATCATGGCGTCGGCGTCGCCACGCTGGATGGTGCGGAAGGCGTCGCCGATGGAATGCGCGGAGGAGGTGCAGGCGGTCGCTGTGGCCTCGTTCGGCCCTTTCGCGCCGTAGCGAATGCTGACGTGTCCGGCGGCCAGGTTGATGATGCTGGCGGGGATGAAGAAGGGAGAGATTTTGCGCGGGCCACCCGCGATCATGGCCTTGTGCTCGCGCTCGATGATGTCGAACCCGCCGATGCCGGAGCCGATGTGGACGCCGACCATCTCGCCGTTTTCTGGGGTGATTTTGAGGCCGGAGTGCTGCATGGCCTCGTGCGCCGCCGCCATCGCGAAGTGGATGAAGCGGCCCATCTTGCGGGCCTCCTTTTTATCCACGAAGACGTGGGGGTCGAAGCCCTTGACCTCGGCGGCAAAGCGGACGGAGTGGCCCTCGAGATCGTAGGCCGTGATCTCCGCCATTCCGGTTTTGCCCGCCAACAGGCCTTGCCAGACCTCGGGAGCGGTATTGCCCACCCCGCAAAGGAGGCCGAGGCCTGTGACCACGACGCGACGCTGCTCCGACATGCGGCTACTTGCCCTTCTGGTTCTTCTCGATGTAGTCGATGGCGTCCTTCACCGTCTTGATCTTCTCGGCGTCTTCGTCCGGGATCTGGATGTCGAACGCTTCTTCAAACTGCATGACGAGCTCGACGACGTCGAGCGAATCGGCGCCCAGGTCTTCCTGGAAGCTGGCGCCGGGCGTGACTTCGGCTTCATCCACCTGAAGCTGCTCGACAATAATCTGCTTTACCTTTTCGTCCACTGCTCCCATTGGTAACTCTCCTGTCGCGTTGATTGATCTTGGTGCGTAAATCTTGGTGGGCGGAGGTGCGTACAGCACAAAGCTTTCGACCGCTCCAATGTGCAAGCATACTGGCGCGGTCCGGTGGTGTAAAGGACGGCCCGGATACTACTGCTATTAGAACAGGACTTGCCGATGTGCCGATACTACAGTGAACGTGCGCAGGTCGTCTTTTGACGGTTTGCGAGAGGGGCCGGATTGTTTCGCGATGCCTTAAGGCGATGCGGGCAGCACTACAAGTACGACATGCAAAGGGCCGAGGGCTTATGAAGAAATTGTGTCACCAATGC
>JALYTE010000355.1 GCA_030854435.1 Acidobacteriota bacterium
AATCACCTCTGTTTTCCTGTTTACTATCCAGGTTCCAATCTATCTTCTCTCCCGCATCCTTCTCAATACTCTTGACTCATTCATCACCCCGTGTCACTCTAGTGCCATCGGTTCGCTTCTTATCGGACGCAAACTGCTGCGGTGTCCCTGCTCTGGCTACCGCCCGCACGACAACAATATGGCAACCATGATGACGCCACTCGGCGTTTCAACACCTTTGCCCCAGGCCCTGGTGTTGAGCACTATGGCAGCGCAGGACCGTGAAGTCCTCAAATGCCACCACTGCAAACTGGTGCAATTCCGCACCTCCGCAGAAACCTGCCGCCGTTGCAAGAAGTGCTTGCTGGCCGAGCAGCCCAAACCCCAGGCCGTCATCGCGCTCGTCCCCGATCCTGTCGCACGTTCCGGCAACGGCGAAATCCAGGTCGCGGCCGCCGTGCGCGATCTTCGCCACGTCCGCAATCTTTCGCAGCGCCAACTCGCAGGCCGCATGGGCGTGCCCCGCACCTACATCTCGAAGATCGAAAACGCCAAGGCCATGCCGACCCTGTCCTCGCTCGACCGCCTCGCGCGCGCTCTCCAGGTCGATATTTCGGCGCTGCTGCGCGACGCTCCACGCCGCCACCAGAACGAGACGGCCGTGCTGACCACCGACCCCTTCCTCGCCGAGATTGCCAAATACGCCGAGCACCTCACCTCAACACAAAAGTCCATTTTCCTCAACCACGTCCGCGAAATCGCCCAGGGCCATACGCGCCGCACCGCGTAGAGTGAAGAGAATAGAGTGAAGAGTGAAGAGGAAAAAACGCGGTTCACTCTTCACTCTTCACTCTGTCTTATGCGCGACGCCTCTCCATCCCGCACCTACCAGCGCTCCCACCGCGCCCACGAGCTCTCCGCCGACGAGCGCGTCATTTACGACGGCCTCGACCCCTCGCGTATTCCGCAACACGTCGCCATCATCATGGACGGCAACGGACGCTGGGCCGGCAAGCGCGCCCTCAAGCGTTTCCTCGGCCACCAGCAGGGCGCGGAGTCGGTGCAGTTCGTCGTCGAAACCGCCTCCCGCATCGACCTCCCGTGGCTCACGCTCTACGCCTTCTCCATCGAAAACAATCTCCGCCGCCCCAAGTCCGAAGTCAGTTTCCTGATGAAGCTCCTGAAGTCCTATCTCATCTCCAACGTCAAGCGGATGAACGACAACAACATCCGCATGGCGTACATCGGTCGCACCGCCGAGCTGCCTGAAGAGATTCAGGACTCCATGCGCTGGGCCGAGCAGCAGACCGCGAAAAACACGGGCACGACCCTCACGCTCGCGCTCAACTACGGCTCCCGCTCGGAAATCGTCGACTCCGCCCGCAGCCTCCTCCGCAACATGCTCGCCGAAGCCGAGCAGCGCGGCATCTCGCTCCAGGACATGCTCGCCGCCGAAGGCACTGAAGACGCCCTGCACGCCCGCGTCAACGAGGAACATATTTCCGCCAACCTCTACACCGCGCACATGCCCGACCCCGACCTGGTCATCCGCACCTCGGGCGAGCAACGCATCTCGAACTTCCTGCTGTGGCAAATCGCCTACTCTGAGATCTTCGTCACCGACCGCCTCTGGCCCGACTTCCGCGGCCCGCATCTGCTCGAAGCCATCGCCGCTTACCAGCAGCGCGAGCGCCGTTTCGGAGGCCTGGGCGACTCCCAGACCGACGAGCTGGTCGACACCCTCGAACCCGCCGACCAGGTCGCCGCCGAAATCTCCCACCTCACCACAACCACAAAAATTTCCTGAAATTTGTCTGTCTTTTTTGTTGTCATTCCGTAGCGCTGCGGAGGAATCTGCTGTTGCAGTTGCCATCTGCTTTTCTTTCTGTCATTCCCGCAGGGAACCTGCTTCACCCGCTCGCCGCACAACCCCTGTAAACTGGCATCACCGCGATGCCAGAGATTCCCAACAAGTTCTACGTCACCACGCCGATCTACTACGTAAACGCCCGCCCGCACATCGGCCACGCGTATACGACCATCGTCGCGGACGTACTGGCGCGCAGGCATCGTCTGCTCGGCGACGACACCTTCTTCCTCACCGGCACCGACGAGCACGGCCAGAAGATCGAGCGGTCTGCCGCTGCCGCAGGCGTGCCGCCGCAGCAATTCGCCGATCAGGTCTCCGCGTCGTTTGAAAACCTGTGGAAGCGCATGGGCATCACCAACGACCGCTACATCCGCACCACGGACGAAAAACACAAACGCGGCGTGCAGCATCTTTTCTCCGAACTTTACGCGCGCGGTTTCATCACGCTGGCCAGTTACACCGGCCAGTACTGCGTCTCGGAAGAGACGTTCGTCGATGGCCCTCCGGGCACCATCGGCCCCGACGGCCTCCCCACGGAAACGGTCACCGAAGAAAACTTCTTCTTCAAGCTGTCGGCCTTCCAGCGCCCGCTGCTCGACCTCATCGAATCGGACGCGCTAAAGATCGAACCCGAAGCCCGCAAGAACGAAGTCCTCAGCTTCCTGCGCGGCAACGTCTCGGCTGCAACGAACCCCGCCAACGATGCTGCTCCTTCTGAAGTTGTCATCCTGAGCGAAGCGAAGGACCTGCTTTCTTTCCAAGCCGCACACGCCCTGACCCTCGCCCACTCCACCCTCGGCAACGCCTACGTCCCCGGCGCGCTCAAAGACCTCTCCATCTCGCGCAGCAGCTTCACCTGGGGCATCCCTGTCCCCGAACCCGCCGCCTCCACCGCCGCCCAGAAACACGTCATCTACGTCTGGCTCGACGCGCTCGCCAACTACATGACCGCCATCGGCTACGGCTCCGACTCGCCCGCCGACCAAGCCGAGTTCGCCCGCTACTGGCCCGCCAACCTGCACCTCGTCGGCAAGGAAATCATTCGCCACCACTGCGTCTACTGGCCCGCCTTCCTGCTGGCGTTGAACCCCGAATTCACCAAACCCAAAGGAATTGTCATCCTGAGCGCAGCGAAGGACCTGCTTCTCGATCGCAGCAGCACAGAACCGGGTGCCCCAGGTCTCGCTTCTGAGACCTGGGTTCCCGCCCCGCCCCAACTCTCCCTCGCCCAGCACAAACTCTGGGCCGCAAAAATGCTCCCCAAAGCCGTCACCGCCCACGGCTGGCTGCTCTTCGACAACTCCAAAATGTCGAAGTCCAAGGGCAACATCGTCCGCACCGAAACCATCCTCGAAGGCTTTGGCGAACACGTCTACGCCAAACAATTTCCCGACAGCACAAAAGAAGAGCGTGACCTCTTCGCCGCCGACGTGCTGCGCTACTTCCTGCTCCGCGAAATCCCCTTCAGCCAGGACGGCAGCTTCAGCTTCGACGCCATGATTACCCGCTACAACGCCGATTTGGCCAACGGCTACGGCAACCTCGTCAGCCGCACACTTAATCTGATTGAGCAGAATCAAAATGGAGTGATTACTGCTGCTGATGAACCATGGCTTTGTCAAAGTGAAGAATCGCTTGTAATGGAGAACGAGAGAAAGATTCTAAAAGAGGCTTTCCCTGGTACCTCAAAAACTATTTGGACGATCAAGGAATTAGAGAGCAGTTTTGAGTCAATCAGAGATGTTTATGTACCAAACCTAACCTCAATAATTGCCAGGAAAATTGGAATAGTTGACGGCTATCTATCTGCAAACACTCCGTGGAAGCTCGCCAAGTCAGGTGAATCTACCGATCGACAGAAGATGAACGAAGTTCTTTATACGGCTGCGGAAGCCATCCGCATCGTCACCGCCCTCCTCTACCCAATCCTCCCCAACGCCACCGCCAAAGTCTGGCTCCAACTCGGCCTCGGAGACATCGAAAC
>JALYTE010000370.1 GCA_030854435.1 Acidobacteriota bacterium
GCGAGCAGAGGGTACTCGCGCTCGCGCAGTTCGGAGTAGTCGAAGTCGACCGCGAGCGACAACAGATAGATGGCCAGCGCGTCCGAGAAAGCGGCGGAGACGAACAGGCCGCGTTCCTTCTCGTCGATCTTGTTTTCGGCTGTCTCGCCCGATGCCGACATGCTGGCGAACTTGCGCCCCCGCCGCGATGGAGCGATGCGGGCTGACGTGACGCCCTCGTCCTGCATCGGGCGGCCGAGGGCGAGGTTGCGCGACTCCCAGGCGTCCATGCTGGTTTCGCCGCGAACCACGCCGAGACTGCCGCGGATGCCGCCGGTGGCTTGATCCCAGGCGAGATTCGCGAAGCTTTCCGGAACGCCGGTTTCGTCGACGAAGGCGTGCGCGATATTGATGAAGAACTCGAAGCACAGCGCGAAGCGGTCGCCCATGAGGCGCGTGGAGATAAAGACGCCCTGGTGTCCGGTGCCGAGCGCAACGTTGCGATGGCAGATGGCTTCGTCGTCGAACTCGGCGGAGTAGGCGGAGGCGACCATGGCGTGGTCGGGCGAAGATTGTGGCGCGGCTTCGGTCGCAGCGGCCTCGCGCAGCGCCAGCGGGACAAAGAAGTAGGTGTTGCCTTTGAGCGCGGCGGTAATCGCGGGGGGCACGGCTTCGATCATGCTCTGGAGGTCGGGCGCGGTCACGCCGGTCTCGCCGAAGGTGGCAAAACGCAGCCCGTTCGCGCTGCGCCGCTCCTCACAATCGCGCGCTACCTGCACCGCCCGTACCAGTCCCGCCTGCGCGCTTTCGGCCATCCATATATTCTAAATGAATGACCGAAGCACATGGAGTAGAACGCGCGCGGCAAGAGGGCGTGCTGCTGGGGATTCCGCTGGGTGAGCTGGGCTGGTTCCAGACGCTGCTGATGAGCTTTGCGACCGGCTTCGCGGCGTTCTTCGCGACCACGTTTGTGGCGATCGTCTCGATGCTCGTGTACCTGATGGTCACGGGCAAGCATCCGAACTTTGCGCTGACGTACAAGTTCGCCGGATTGCCAGTTGGGCTGGCGGCGCTTGTGATGACGCTGGGGTATCTGGGCACTTTGTGGGCGCGCAGGAAACTGCGCAAGAGTTGATGGGGAGCTTGCAGGCCAGCGCGAGGAACCCATGTCCCAAAAGCGGGACATGGGGCACCCGGCTGCGAATGGTTAGAGCGTCGATCCGGCTCCTTTGCATTTGAGGTAGGAGCGCCCGAGGCTAAAGCCGCTTTGCTACGGCTGTTATTTAGGAGCATAAAGGCCCTACTCCCTCCTAAGGCCCCTGCTCCCTCCTGGAAGACATCCCTTCAAAAACTTTTCTCGCAAACGTCTCTCCAGCCAGCGAGACAATTTCGGGTCATGGCGCGTATTGTTATCATCTGATTCAGATTTCCGAGGAGTTTCCGCATGATATTTGTACGTTCTCTGCTGCGTTGTTGCGTTGCCACGACAATGGCCGCAACGCTCGTTTCTACGTGTTCCTTGACTGCGTTCGCGCAGAAGAAAAAGTCCGCCGAAGCGATTACCGAAGAGAAGGCCGAGCAAAAGGGCGAGCAGCCCGGCGGCTACTATGGCGCGCAGCCGAGGGTCGAGGACATCGACCTCACTATGTACTCGCGCATCCGCACCGAAGGCTTTACGCACGGCAAGGTGATGCAGTTTGCGGGCGGACTGGCCGACGACATCGGGCCGCGGCTGACCGGGTCGCCCAACATGGCCAAGGCCAATGCGTGGACGCGCGACACGATGACCGCCATCGGACTCGCGAACGCGCACCTCGAGGATTGGGGCGAGTTCGGCATGGGCTGGCAGCAGATCAATACCTGGGCACGGATGGTCACGCCCGACCCGGAACCTCTCTGGCTGCAAGCCGCACCGTGGAGTCCCGCGACCAAAGGTCCCGTCAGCGGCGAGATTGTTTACGTCGCGCTGAATGACCAGAAGGACCTGGCCGCGTTGAAGGGCAAGCTCGCCGGCAAGATCGTTCTGCTGGGCGCGATGCGGCCGACGCCCGACCTGACCGAGCCGCTGTTTCATCGCTACACCGATGAAGAACTGAAGGACATGGAGAAGATCGAAGGGCCACGCACTCCAACCCCTGGGCAGCCTACCCTCGAGCAACGCATCGCGCAGTTTATCAAGATCGGGCAGCTTCGTCAGGCCGCGCTCAAGATGATGGCCGACGAAGGCGTGCTAGCCATCATTACGCCCAGCCGCGACGGTGGACACGGTGGCGGAACCGGCATCATCTTCGACGACAACGGTGCCAACCTCGCGCGCAATGCGCAGACCCGCGAGAACGCGGTCGCGATTCCGAACGCCGTGATGATGATCGAGCACTACAATCGGCTGGCGCGCTTGGCGCAGAACCATGTGCCGGTGACGGTCGAAGTGAATATCGAGACCAAATTCACGGGCGACCATGAGCACGGCTTCGATACGGTCGCTGAAATCCCCGGCAACGATCCGAAGTTGAAGGACCAGGTTGTGATGGTCGGCGGCCATCTCGATAGCTGGATTTCGGGCACCGGCGCGACCGACAACGGCGCAGGCTCGATCGTCGCGCTGGAGGCGATGCGCATTCTGAAGGCGCTCGACGTGCATCCCAAGCGCACCATCCGCATTGGGTTGTGGAGCGGCGAGGAGGAAGGTCTGTTCGGCTCGCTGGGTTATGTGAAGCAGCACTTTGGCGACTTCGCGCCGCCCGTGCATCCGACCGAAAACCCAGCGATTCCGGCATTCATGCGTCGCGAAAAAGGCCCGCTGAAGACCACCAAAGAATGGGAGACGCTGGACGCCTACTACAACCTCGACAACGGCACGGGCAAAGTTCGCGGCGTGTATACGCAGCAGAACTGGGCCATCGGGCCGATCTTCAGGCAGTGGATTCGGCCGCTTGCGGACCTCGGCGTCACGACCATCAGCTACCGCGACACCGGCGGCACCGACCACCTCGGTTTTGACGCCGTGGGGCTGCCGGGCTTCCAGTTCATCCAGGACCCGATGGACTACGAGACGCGCACCCATCACTCGGATATGGACACCTACGACCGGCTGCACGAGTTCGACCTGGAGCAGGCGGCGGTGGTCGAGGCGATCTTCCTATGGAACACATCGCAGCGTGAGGCGATGATGCCACGCAAGCCGTTCCCGCACCCCGAAAACGAGCAGAAGATGGGCGCGCCAATTCCGGGGATCTATCCGAATGCGGTAGTGCCCGATGCCGGCAAGGGCGACACCGCGCAGCCGAAGAATTAGTTGAGTTGTGGAAAGCAGAACGGCGGAGACTTCGGTCTCCGCCGTTTGTATATAGAACTCAAATCCGCCAATGGCGATTTCACTTTCGGATATCCCAAATGTCCCAATGTCATTTTAGCTTCTAAAATGACATTGCATGATGGCGACCGGAGGATTCTGTCTCCAGCGTTTCGGATGAGGATTTGAGAGTTTATTGCGAGCCAACGAGGTTGAAGCGGTTCGGCTCGACGCTACACGGGCGGTCGGTGTTCGCAG
>JALYTE010000384.1 GCA_030854435.1 Acidobacteriota bacterium
GCGCTGGAGTGGACGGGCTGCTGCTGACGCACGCGGCGGACGTGCGCTATCTGAGCGGGTTTACGGGGTCGAATGGCGCTCTGGCGATGGTCGGGGGGCGAACGGCGCTGTTTACCGATGGGAGATACACGACCCAGGCGCGAGCGGAGGCGAAAGGTTTGCGGGTGGCGATTTCGCCCAAGCCCGCGAGCGTCGCAGCGGCGGAGTGGCTCGCGCAATGGGGCGTGCGGCGCTGCGGATACGATGCGGCGAAGACCACCGTTGCGGGACTTTCGCGGATGCGGAAAGCTGTGCCGGGAAAACTTCGGCGAAGTTTTTTTGCGGCGACGGATGGGTTGGTAGCCCGGTTGCGCGAGGTCAAGGACGCGGACGAAATTGCGCGGATGCGGCGGGCGGCAAAGGTGGGGTGTTCGCTCTTCGATGTTGCACTGGAGCATATTGCCGGAGGTGTTGCAGAGGTTGAGGTTGCGGCGCAGCTTGAATTGGCAGCGCGGCGCGAGGGCGCGGACGGCATGAGTTTCGAGACGATTGTCGCGAGCGGCAAGCGGTCGGCGCTGCCGCATGGGCGGGCCACGGCGGCGAAACTGCCGAAGCGGGGGTTTTGTACGATGGACTTCGGAGTGCTGCTGGACGGTTACTGCTCGGACATGACGCGGACTGTTCACATCGGGAAGCCGACTTCGCGGGAGTGGGACGTGTATCATCGGGTGCTTGACGCGCAAGTTGCGGCCGTGGAAGCGGTAAGGCCGGGAGCGACGTGCGGCGAAGTCGATGAAGCGGCCCGCAGCGTGCTCAAAAAGGCCAAGTTGCACAAGTTTTTTACGCATTCTACCGGCCATGGCGTCGGGTTGGAGATTCACGAAGGGCCGCGCGTGGCATCGAAGCAAACGCAGGTGCTGGAGCCGGGAATGGTGATTACGATTGAGCCGGGAGTTTATCTTCCGGGCGAGTTTGGAGTCCGCATCGAGGACATGGTGCTGGTCACGGCGAGCGGCGGAAGCGTGCTGACGGCGGCGAGTCCGAAGGTTTGGGTGGAGCTTTGAGAACAGGGAACAGGGAACAGGGATTAGGGAACAGGAATTAGGAGCAAGACGAAGATGGATGAGCAAGAATTGAACGAGCTTCGCGAACTGGTGGAGTTTTTGAAGGCCAACGGGATTGCCGAGTTCGATCTGGAACGCGAAGAAATAAAGCTGCGCATCAAGTTTGCGGGCGCGGCCCCGGCCGCCAGCGGATTGGATATGACGCAGCTTGCACAGTTGCTTGCGAGCAAGGGTGGCGGGGGAGGAAATATTCCTTCGGTGGCCGCTTCGTCGGCTGCCCCGGGCGCTCCGGCTGCATCTGCCGCGCCGCCTGCTGCGGTCGATCCCGACGCGGGGGCGCATGTGGTGAAGTCGCCGATTGTGGGGACGTTTTATGACGCGCCCTCGCCGGGTTCGGAGCCGTTTGTGAAGGTCGGCGACAGGGTCGAAGTGGGGACGGTGCTGTGCATTGTCGAGGCGATGAAGCTGATGAACGAGATCGAGAGCGATGCCGCGGGGGAGGTCGTCCGCGTGATGCCCGCTCCGGGCCAGCCCGTGGAGTATGGGCAAGCGCTGTATGCGATTAGGGCTTAGATTTCGTGGCTCGTGGGAAGAAAAGCAGATTCCCTGCGGGAATGACAGAAAGAAAAGCAAGAGCAAAAGCAGATTCCCTGCGGGAATGACAGAAAGAAAAGCAAAAACAAAAGCAAAAGCACGAGTAACAACAAGAGCAAAAGCTACGGTAGCAACAACAACCGCAAAAGCGGCAGCAACGGCAAGAGCAACAGTAGAGGCTTGGGTACGGGATGATTCGTAAGGTATTGATTGCCAATCGCGGGGAGATTGCTTTGCGCGTGATTAGTGCGTGCAAGGAGATGGGCATCGGCACGGTTGCCGTCTACTCCGAGGCGGACCGCCACAGTCTGCATGTGAAGTTTGCGGACGAGGCGATTTGCATTGGGCCGCCGAAGTCCGCGGAGAGTTATCTCAACGTCCCAGCGGTGATTTCAGCCGCCGAAATCGCGGGTGCGGACGCGATCCATCCCGGCTACGGGCTGCTCAGCGAGAACGCCAGCTTCGCTGAAGTGTGCCGCGCGTCGAACATCAAGTTCATCGGGCCGCCGCCGGAGGTGACGCGCATGATGGGCGAAAAATCCACCGCGCGGCAGACGATGAAGAAGGCCAAAGTGCCGATTCTGCCCGGCTCCGACGGCGTGATGGCGTCGGAAGGCGAGGCGCTGGAGTGGGCGAGGACCATCGGTTATCCGGTGATTTTGAAGGCCGTCGCGGGTGGCGGCGGGCGCGGGATGCGCATCGTGCGTTCGAAGGAGGAGTTGTCGGGGGCGTATCAGGCCGCGTCGACAGAGGCGTTGAACGCCTTCTCGA
>JALYTE010000387.1 GCA_030854435.1 Acidobacteriota bacterium
GTCCAGGAAAGAACTGTGCCGTTAGCCGGACAGTTTGATGAGCTGATCGACAGTACGTGCGAGCATGCCGAACATGAGGTGCGCCATTACTTTCGCCGCGCCGCGCACACGGATAGAGCGGAATCCGAACTCGTCTTTGAGCCTGCTGAAAACACGCTCTACCATGGTTCGTTCGGTGAAGCGGTCCTGCTCGGCCCAGGTGAATTCAGGCGCGCGCATCTCCTTCGCGATGATCCGCTTCCAAGAGCGTGAGTTCTTGCACCGTGGAACTCTGTATTCGGTTGTGCAAGCGCTTACGGGCATCAATAATGGGGCTGATGGCCCGAGTTGCACGCTGTGCTCTCGAATGGCCGAGGCGTCATAGCCTGCGTCCATCAGATCGTACAGACAAGTCACGCGGCGGGCGCTCATTGTCATCAGCTGACCCAGTCCAAAAGTACTTATATCTCTTGAAGTCAGATCGTGCAATCTTCCTGTTCACCAAGGCCGACTCTGGGGAGGGTACGCAACTCAGGGATGCGAAGGGAGCGCTGATCCAGCAGCCGGAATGATGGTTCAATTCGCGCCGGAAAGCTGGAGAGCGTCGATTTTTTCCTGGAGCTGTTTTTCCTCTTCTAATAGTTTAGCAGGATGCTGAAAAACGCATCGTGACTGTTAGCTGGTAAAACATTGAGACGTCTAAATGTTGTAGACGGCATGCGAGGAACAGACACACAACAGAGCGGGATGTTTAGCTATTTGTCGCCGGAAGAGCGGGTGCCAGAGAGGCATCCATTGCGGGCGATCCGGAGGATGACGGACGAAACGCTGCAAGGGCTGTCGACGAAGTTCAGCGAGTTGTACTCGATAACGGGCCGGCCGTCAATCGCGCCGGAGAAACTGTTGCGGGCACTATTGCTGCAGATCCTGTACACGGTGCGCAGCGAACGTTTGCTGATGGAGCAGTTGCAATACAACCTGCTGTTCCGCTGGTTTGTAGGGCTGAATATGGATGAACCGGTGTGGGTGGCCACGGTGTTCAGCAAGAATCGTGACCGTTTACTGGAAGGCGAGATCGCCAGCTTGTTTTTTGCAGGCGTGTTGGCGCAGGCGCGGTCGGCGGATCTGCTGAGCGACGAGCATTTCAGTGTGGACGGCACGTTGATTGAAGCGTGGGCGAGCCAGAAGAGCTTTCAGCGCAAGGACGGGAGCAAGAAGCCGCTGGATGATCCGGGAAATCCCAGTGTAGACTTTCACGGCGAGACACGGCGCAACGAAACGCATGAGTCGACAACGGATGCGGATGCACGACTGGCGCGCAAGAGCGGCGGGCACGAGGCGAAGCTAGCCTACTGCGGCAACGTGCTGATTGAAAACCGGAACGGCTTGGTAGTGGACGCGGAGTTACTGCAGGCCAATGGCACGGCGGAACGGGACGCGGCGTTGCTGATGGCCGAGCGGATCGAAGGTAGCCAGCGCGTGACGGTGGCGGCCGATAAAGGGTACGACACCAAAGAGTTGGTGCGCGAGATGAGAGACATGAACGTTACCCCGCACGTGGCGCAGAATGACAAACGCCGGGGCGGGAGCGCCATTGATGGGCGCACGACACGGCATGCTGGCTACAAAATAAGTCAGGTGAAACGCAAGCGGATTGAGGAAGTCTTCGGCTGGCTGAAGACGGTGGGGATGCTGCGCAAGACCAGACATCGCGGTGTGCACAAGGTCGGATGGGTGTTCACCTTTGCGGCCGCCGCTTACAACCTCGTCAGAATGCGGAATCTGGTCTACACGCCAGTTCCCTCCGCATAAGTCCGGGGAGAAGTGTGCCCAAACGCCGAAAACAGGCGTTTGGATGCCGCGCTTCCCCGCGGAAACCTAAAAAATCAACCCAATCCGTCCTGCAAGGCCTCGGGAGAGGAAAATGCATTCATCAATGCGTGCTTTTTCAGCATCCTGCTAGCTAGAAAGTCGTTGCCATAACTATCGGCGGAGTCAATTTTGAGAGCGGTGTGCAGGTAACGCTTAGCTCCGGAGCCGTTCTTTTCTCGCCAAGCGATGCCTGCCAGTTCCGTCGGGAAACGCTTGTCGCCGGGAAAGAGACGGGCCCCCTCTTCGAACACCGCCGCCGCTTGGGGCAGGTCGTTCAATCGCGCCAGCGACATACCGCGATCGAAGTACTCTTGCGAGGATTGCGCATAGAGAGCACCACCGAACAGAGCAAGACAGAGGAGCCGCCTCACCGCGGATGCCGGGGAACGGCGAGCAAAGCCCAGTCGCCGGTAGCTTTCCATTCGCTGAGGAAACGATCCAGGTTCTCTCGAAATAATTTACCGCGAGCCGGATCGTTCATCCAAACAGATTGCCCATCAACGCCCGCGATAACGGCATAGTGAAGCGGGGCACGCGGCCCTTTCGGAGCAAAGCACACAACCACGGGGCGTCCCTTCTCAAGGTGGTGCCGCAAGTCGGCCAGTTCCCCGTCGAAGATGAAGGTTTCAAAGCCCTCTTTATCGAGGTAGTCCTTCAGCGCCTTCCCTTGAATTCCTTTAGAAGACGAAGCTGGAACAAACTTGCCGATACGCTCGGAATCCGCTTCCGCCGCATCGAGTGCCGGGTATTGGCGCGCCCAATACTGAATGACCATCGCTATCGCCGCAGACCCGCATCCTGCCCTCGCTTGCTGAACGAAAGGAACGTCAAGAGTTTGCGCTGCAAAGAGCAGAATCGGGCAAATCGCCAAAACCAGAAACTGAGCCGTGACTAGCAGGAGCGGTTTTGAGGTCACGCTGCTGTTCCTTCTGTTCAGAGTACGCGATCATCTTAGCAGCGAAATGGAGTGTGAATGTTTTCATTGGTACTGCTGTTTGCGTTATCAGCGCAGCCGCTCGTGGAGGGTAACCCCATAGACAAGGCGCGCTCCGTCCTTCAGGACGACTTTTCCAGTAAAAGTTCCGACAGGCGAGCCCACGCGGTTCGCGCCCTTGGCAACATACCAGGCGACTCGAAGGCGAAAAGCATGGCAGAGAGCGCGCTCACGGACGGCAATGCAGATGTCCGCGTCGAAGCTGCCATCGCGGTGGGCGAATTGAAAGGCGCGGCAGCCATACCCAAGCTGAAGGAAGCATTGAAAGACAAGGAAATAAAGGTTGTTGTCGCAGTAGCAAACGCGTTATACGTCTTCAAGGATCCGGCGGCCTACCAGGTCTACTATGCTCTTCTAACTGGAGAACGCAAAAGTAGCGATAGTCTGGTGCAATCGCAGCTCGACACATTGAAAGACCGCAAACAGATGGAGAAGCTCGCATTTGAAACGGGCATTGGCTTCGTTCCCTTCGGCGGCATGGGTTGGGAGGCCTGGAAAACGATCACGCAAAACGATTCGTCGCCGGTAAAAGCCGCGGCTGCCGAGAAACTTGCCAAAGATCCCGACCCGAAGAGCGCCAAGGCGCTGGTCGATGCCACCTTTGACAAGAAATGGCAGATCCGCGCGGCTGCGGCGAACGCGATCGGAATACGGGGAGAT
>JALYTE010000419.1 GCA_030854435.1 Acidobacteriota bacterium
CGTGCCGCCCACCGTGTCAAGATTGCCTGCGGAGTTTCTGTAGCCGTTGGTGCAAAACGCCGGAGTCGCAGGCATCGTCGGGTCGGTGGTGCAGATGAGATAGCCGTCGTGGGCAACGGCCGCATTGAACGAAATGTCGGGAATGTCGCGCGACGAGTCTGCTGGAACGCCCGTGCCCACCTGCCAGTACGGCTTGGTGAAGAAGACGCTGGCACCGCCGCCACCCGAACTCAAGTTGCCATTTGTGGCGTCTTCGTTCCACACAGCTTCGGGAATATACGAAAGCGCCGACCCCATGTTGGCCCCGTTGGTTGCAGACCAGAACGTGCCTGGACCTTCGTTGAACATGGTTCCGCCGATGGCCGTCGCCGTCGGCAACAGCGCCGGAAAAGATATCCCCAGTCCGTGGGTCGCGACGGCGGCCTTCGGCAGCTCGCAGTTGGTCACCCCGGAGTCGCCCGCGGCCGCGACCAAAGTCTGGCCCTGCGCGTTGGCCTGCTCCAACATGCCGTTGAACATATTCAACGTGTTCAGACCGACGGTGGTTTCGCACGCTCCATAGCTCAGTGAAAGGATCGGCGCGACGTTGTTGTCGATCGCCTGAGTGAGCGAGACGTTGATGACATCGTTCGAGTTCACGAACAGAATATGCGCCGAAGGTGCCGTCGCTCCCGACCACTCCAAATCCAGTTCCGACTCCAGAAAATCCAGATTTGACGGGCCAATAGGGTTGACGCCCGGAGGCCCAGGGTCGGGACATAGAGCGGTGAGCTTGGAGCAATCCATTACCGTGGGTGCGTTCACCGACAGCCCCGAGACGGAACGAAACGTGGCAATGTCGGCGAGATTGACGTCCACCTGGCCCAACACCGCGATGGTCACGCCCGTGCCATCGATGCCGCCGGTCAAAAGCGCGTTCTCGTCGTAGATGGTGTAGAAATCGCCCGGCGCGATGAAGTGATTGCCGCTGACCGACGACGTGAACGCCGGGGACACCGCCGGTGCGATCTCCGCTTGATGATGCGGCTTCAAGCGGAAATCG
This sequence comes from Acidobacteriota bacterium, assembly GCA_030854435.1. Taxonomy (GTDB): domain Bacteria; phylum Acidobacteriota; class Terriglobia; order Terriglobales; family Acidobacteriaceae; genus Granulicella. The sequence goes on from JALYTE010000419.1 coordinate 1,043, forward strand.
TGCAGCCCGGTAATGCCTGCGGTCACGGCCGCAAGCGCCGACGGCAGCACCGGGCTAGTCATATTGGTGACATGAATCTCTCCGTCCAGCGACACCCGGTGCAGCTGCGTGTGGAACGCGCGCTCGGCCTGCGCCACCGTCCCCGAGAAGCCGATGAAAGTCCCCGCGCGAGCCACCTGCGTGACCGTGAAGCCCTGCCGCGCCAGCCAGTCCGAGACCTTCTGCAAGTCGGCAGGCGCGAGGCCGAACCGCGTGCCGAACTGCTCCGGCGTCAGCCACTGCCGGTAGCGCGGCGACGACGGGTTCTGCTGGTCGAGCAGCAGTTGCGTCAACGCCTTCTGCTGCGTGTCCGTCCTGTTGAAGCGTATGGAAAGTTGATTGAGCGGAGCGTTCGCCGCTGCCAGCCCCAGGTCTGTAGATCGAATGGCCTGCGCGGGAACATTGTCCGGCAGTTGGGTGAGACCCGACGCATCGATCGCCACCATAATGCGTTGTGGAACAGCGGCACCGTGCGCAACTGCACCGCATAGAAACACCGAAGTTGCAAAGGACAAGACCCGACTGAATGGACGCATGAACACCTTTTTACGCCGGATTGAGTGTCCGTTCCATACCTCTGACCGGATGGAATGTCAGGTGCGAGGCCGCGCGGATATCCGGAGTATCAAAAGCATTAGACACCCGTTCGCTAAAATTGTCGCTCTCCCAAACGGCCCGTGACAATAGAATGACAAACCGCCGACAGTCTACTGCGGCGTAGGCCCGCGAACGACCTGAACGAAGTCGTCCAGCCGTATTTTGCGGGCAAATGCGGCCTCTACGTCTTCGGCGGTCAGGGCGACATACTTGGTCGCCGCGCGGAAGGGTTCATCGAGCGGCAACCCGATCACCGCGCGTCCCAGCAAGCCGCCCGCGACGGCGTTCTGGCTGGCCTCGGCTAACGGCAGTTGGCGCAGCAGCAGCGCTTTGGCCTGGTGCAACTCCTCGGCGCTGACGGGAGTGGACCGCATTTGGCCGAGGTCGCGCTGAATCAGCGCCCGGGCCTTCGACACCTTGTCCGGATCGCAGCCGTAAGTCACCTCGTAGGTCGCGCGGGTCTTGGTCGCCTGCATCCCCACGTCCACGTTATACACATAGCCCGATACCTGGCGCAGATCGTGGTACAACCGCGTCGCGTAGAAGCCGCCGCCCAGCACATGGTTCCCCAGTTGCAGCGGGTAATAGTCGGGGTCGAAGCGGTTCAAGTCGATCTGCTCGGCCAGCGTCACCGAATCCTGCACGCTCTGAGCGTCGGCCACGTTCGCCGCCGTCGGCTTGTTCACGGCTATCGCGACGAGCGTTGTTTCCGGCTTCGGCCCCACAGCCTTCCAATCGCCAAACCACTTCTCGACCACCGTCCGCGCCTCCGCCGGCGTCACGTCGCCGATGACGACGATGGTCGTCAGGTCCGGACGCACCGTCTGCGCGTGATACTGTTTCACGTCGGCGAGTTCCAACTTCGCGAGGCTCCCCGGCGTGGTTTCGCGAAGCTCGGGATCGCCCGTCGGCAGCAGACCCAACTCGAGCGCCCGCGCCGACTTGTAGCCCGGGCTCTGCAACAGCCCGGCCGTGCCTTGCGAGGCTTGCTGCCTGACCACCGCGAAAGCCTCCGCTGGCAATGCCGGGTGCAACTCGTTGTCGGCCAACAACTCCATGCCGCGCGAGAAGTCGTCCTTCAGCACGCGCAGCGAGAAGCCGAAACCCGCGCTCTCGGTCGCCGAAATATCGTCCAACGCCTTTTGGAACGCCAGCCTGTCGAGCTTCTGCGTGCCATAGGAGTACAGACCGTCGAGCACATCCGACACGCCTTCCTTCCCCGCCGGCGATTGCAAATCGGAGTTGTTCTTGATCTCGCCGATCACCGAAATCGTGCGACTGGTCGTGTCCCGCTTGACGATCAAGCGAATGCCGTTGGCCAGCGTCACGTCGGAGGGCGCTGCCGATGGCGTCGGCACTTTGAGCGCACCCAGCGACTTCGCCGCCCACTCCGGCAACACAACAGGCTTGGTCGGCGCTGAGGTCAACTGCTCGGCCCCGCCAAATCCCTTCGCCGCCGCCGCCTTGCCGTCGGGCACCGGCTTCAACGTTGCCGTAATCGAGTTGCTCTCGGCCAGATATTGTTTTGCTACGCGATTCACGTCCGCCAGCGTCACGCGCCGAAGTGCCGCAAGGTCTTCGTCGGGCGATTGGTGGCCCTCGGACGCCAACGCCTCCGACCACAACGAGGCCAGACCCGGAATGGAGTTGCGCTCAAACTCCGCTTGCGCCACTTCGCTGCGTTTGGCCGCGACCACCAAATCGTCGGGTACACCCTTGACGGCATAGTTGGACAGAATCTTGCGCATGTCCGCGATGCCAGTCGTCGCGTCCGCGCCCGCGGGAAGCACCACCAAGCCATACCCTACGCTGGCTTTGGGAAACGATTCGATCACGCCAAACTGCGCGCCCAGTGCCTTGCCCGCGGGCACCAGAGCATACAGGTCGCCGCGCTGCGAGCCCAGAACGTCGGCCAGAATGTGCGCCGCCGCGTAGTCCGGCGACGCCGTCCCCGGCATCCGGTACGCGATCACCCCAAGCGCCACAGGCAGGTTGCTGTCCAGCGTAAACGTGTCCGGTTTCAACGCCCCCAGATTCACCGCCGGGTGCGCGGGAATGGGATGGTCCTTGATGTTGCCGAAGAGTTCTCTCACCGTGGCCAGCGTCGCCGCCGGTTCCACGTCGCCGACGATGACCAGGATTCCGTTGCCCGGCGTGTACCACTGCTTGTAGAAGTTCGACAGCATCTCCGCCGTCGTCTTGTCGAACGAGTCCCGGGTCCCCAGCGCGTCGTGCGCATAGGGGGTGCCCGCGAACATGTCTTCATTCAGCCGGGTGGTGAACTTATAGATGGGATTGGAAATGTCGCGCTGCACCTCCTGGATGATCGCGCCCCGCTCCTGCGCCCACTCCGCCGGCGCGACATCGACGCCCCGCAGACACGCCGCCTGCGCGTGCAACGCCACATCCACGTCCGCCGAAGGAACAGTCGCGAAGAATTGCGTGATGTTCTGCTGTGTGTCGGCATTGTTCTGGCCGCCGAGCTGCGCGTAGATCGCCGAAGTCTGGTCCGCCGTCATGCCTTCGCAGCCGCGAAACGCCATGTGTTCGAGCGCGTGGGCGTTGCCCGGAAAACCCGCGGGCGTCTCATCGCCGCCGACCATGAAGTTCATCATCACGGTCGCCACCGGCGCGAGCGTGTTGCGAACGATCACCACCCGCAGCCCATTGCGAAGCGTCTCGCGCACAACGCCGTTCGTCGTACCCCCAGCTTGAGGCGCGCTTGCCTGTGCGGTCGCGAATGCAGCGAGCAAAGCCGCCGTTGCGATTGTCTTGAGACCCATAGAAATTTTCATGTACTTCCCTTCCGAGTTGCGGACGCGGTTTGTTGGCCTCCTCAGAATAGCGGAGTCGCTATATTCCATGCTGAGGTTCATGGAATAAGACGAAGTGAGCGGCCAGGCGGTGGAAATTGGGGCTGGTGCATTCCGGTTCGCGCGTGATACGACTAGAATTACGAAAGTATCGCCCACCCGGAGAACTGAATTGTCGCAAAAGCACGCAACCAACACAAAGACCACCGCGCGCGGCGTGGAAACGGCGGTAGCGGCGGGCCTGACCGCATCGCAACTCATCGAGTTTTACAGGCTGATGTACCTTTCGCGACGCACCGACGACCGCGAAATTCTGATGAAGCGCCAGCAGAAGATTTTCTTCCAGATATCCTGCGCCGGGCATGAAGCTTTGCTCGTCGCTGCGGGCATGGCGTTGAAGCCAGGGTACGACTGGTTTTGCACGTACTATCGCGACCGCGCGCTGGCCCTGGCGCTGGGGCAGACGGTCGAGGACCAATTGCTGCAAGCGGTGGGAGCGGCAGACGACCCTTCCAGCGGTGGACGGCAGATGCCCTCGCACTGGACCAGCCGCACGCTGAATCTGGTGTCTCCGTCGTCCTCGACGGCGACGCAGTGTCTGCACGCGGTGGGCTGCGCGGAGGCGGGGCGGTACTTTACGCGGCACCCGGAAGCGGCTGCAAAGGCCGAGGGGGACTATCGGCAGTTCAAGGACGTGCGCTTCCATGCGGATGAAGTCGTGTACGTTTCGATTGGCGAAGGTTCGACCAGCCAAGGGGAGTTTTGGGAGTCGCTGAACACCGCGTCGAACGGCAAACTGCCCGTGCTGTACGTGATTGAAGACAACGGGTATGCGATTTCCACGCCGGTGGAAGCGAACACTCCGGGCGGAAATATTTCGCGGCTGATTGCGAATTTCCCGAATTTTCATTTTGCGGAAGTCGATGGCACGGACGCCATCGCCAGCTATGAGGCTATGGTGGAGGCGGTGGCGTATTGCCGCGCCGGCAAAGGGCCCGCGGTGGTGCATGGGCATGTGACGCGGCCGTATTCGCATTCGCTGTCGGACGACGAGCGGCTCTATCGCAGCGACGAGGAGTTGCAGGCCGACGCGCTGCGCGACCCGATTTCGCGGATGCAGATGTGGCTGCTGCGCGAGGGTGTCCTCGACGCGGCGGGCATCAACGAGCTGGAGCGCAAGGTGGACGAAGAAGTCCAGCGCGCCGCCGACCGTGCGCTGGAGGCGGTGCTGCCGAAGACGGACACGATTCTGACGCATGTGTACTCGGAAGATTTGAAACCAACCGATGCTGTGTTCGCGACGGCGGTCGAATCGACCGCGGACCAGACCGAGCGCACCATGCTCGATCTGATCAACGCCTGCCTGCGGGATGAAATGGCGCGCGACGAGCGGGTCGTGGTTTTCGGCGAAGACGTTGCCGATGCCACCCGCGACAAGGCGTTGCGGGCCGGCGAAATCAAGGGCAAGGGCGGCGTGTTCAAGGTCACGCACGGGTTGCAGAAGCAGTTTGGCAACGACCGCGTGTGGAACTCGCCGCTGGCCGAGGCGAACATCGTCGGACGCGCGATCGGCATGGCCGTGCGCGGCATGAAACCCGTGGTCGAGATCCAATTCTTCGACTACATCTGGCCGGCGATGCACCAGATGCGCAACGAGCTGGCGCTGATGCGCTGGCGGTCGAATGGGCAGTTCAGTTGCCCATTGGTGATGCGCG
>JALYTE010000432.1 GCA_030854435.1 Acidobacteriota bacterium
TAATCCCTGTTCCCTAATCCCTGTTCCCTGTTCCCTAATCCCTGTTCCCTACAAAAGCCCCAGCACCTCGGCGGCCGCGCTGAACTTCCCAAACGGCGCGCTCACCTGAACGCCCTGCACGTGCGCCCGAACGCTCGCCAGCATCTCGCTCGCAATCGCGACGCCTTCCGCGAACGCTCCTTCTTTGGTGGTTTGCGCGGCCATGCGGGCGATGGTTTCGTCGGGCACGCTCACTCGCAAATCGGTCTTCATAAACTCCGCGTTGCGCAGACTGGTCAGAGGCCAAATCCCCGCGATCACCGGGATGCGAAAGCCTTCGATCCGCCGCAGAAACTCCTCCAGCAGTCGCAGGTCGAACACCGGCTGCGTAATGCAGAACTCCGCGCCCGCCTCCACCTTATACGCAAAGCGCCGAATCTCGTGCTCGATGTCCGGCACCCCGGGGTTCGCCGCCACCGACAGGGTAAACCCGGTCGATTCGCCGATCGGGTTCCTTCCAATGTCGAGGCCGTGATTCAGCCCGCGCACAATGTTCACCAGCCCAATCGCATCCACGTCGAACACCGCCGTCGCGTCGGGATAGTTGCCCAGCTTGGGCGGATCGCCCGTGAGGCACAGAATGTTCTTGAGTCCAATCGAGGACGCGCCCAGCAGGTCGCTCTGAATACTGAGCACGTTGCGGTCGCGACAGGTGTAGTGCAGCACCGTCTCGATGCCGACCTTCTGCTGGATCTGAATGCACAAACTCTGCGCGCTCATCCTCGCGCTGGCGCGCGGCGAATCGGGCACGTTGATGGCATGAACGCCGAGGTCGTGCAGATACCCCGCGCCTTCCAGCTCTTTCGTGCAGTCGATGCCCTTGGGCGAAACGATCTCCACCATCGTCACAAACTCGCCCTTCGCGATCATCGCCCCGATGCGCGAGCGCTCGGCCAAGGGCGGCGGTTGCACCGGGTGCTCCGCGGGCACGGCGACCACACCCACGCGGGCGACGTTCTGCTCGCCTGCGCCCTGAGCTTCCAACGCACGCAACGCGCTGCGCATCGCGCGAATGTGGTTCGGCGTCGTTCCGCAGCAACCGCCCACCCAACTCGCACCGGCCTTCACAAACTTTCGCGCAAAGCTCGCCATATATTCCGGCGACGTCAAATAGATATTGCGTCCCTCGACATTGCGCGGCATTCCCGCGTTGGGCATCGCCACCAGCGGCAGATTCGTCGCCTTCCTCATGCACTCGATCACGCTCAGGACAGTTGCCGGACCCGAACTGCAGTTGCATCCGACCGCATCCGCCCCGGCCGCCGTCAGCCGCGCCGCCGCCGTCTCCGGGCTCGTCCCGTCCAGGCAGTTGCCCTCTTCGTCCACCGTCACCAGCACCACCACGGGCAGTTGCGGCGCAACCTGTCTGGCAGCAAGAATGGCCTGCTCAGACTCATCGATGGACATCATCGTCTCGATCGTCAACAAGTCCACGCCGCCTTCTGCCAGCGCTTCTATCTGTTCCGCGAACGCGGCGCGGGCCTCATCGAAACCGGTTTTGCCGAGCGGTTCCAGCCTCACGCCCAGCGGCCCAATCGCCCCGGCCACAAAGGCCTCCGCGCCCTGTTTCTCGCCGATAGCGTCCACGCTCTGCCGCGCGATCCGCGCGCCTGCCAGGTTGAAGTCCCGCACCTTGTCGCGCAACCCAAACCGCTCCAGCCGAAACGCATTGGCGCCAAACGTGTTGGTTTCAATGACCTCTGCGCCGGCCTGGAGGTACTGCTGGTGTACCTCCCGCACGGTCTCCGGCTCGCGCACGTTCAACTCGTCGTAGCAGCGATTGATGTACACGCCACGCTCGTACAACATCGTGCCCATCGCGCCGTCGCACAGCACCGTGCCCCCGGCAAACAGTCTTCGCACCGATCCCGCCAATCCATCTCCTTGCGCCGTTTGCGCCGTCGCGTGCTCTCATCCTATGCCAACGCCCGGCGCACACCAAGCCGCCGCACCCCGCGTCTAACCCTCGTCGCGTTTGGTATACTTGGGCTTGAAAACGTGGAAATGGCTGTCGCTGGCGCAGTTCCGCGCCGGGCTGGAATGACGACTGGGAGTGGTTACCGTTGAAAAATAGAAGTGTTGCCGCCCAGTTGTTTTCGGGCCTCCTGCTGACCGTTACCGCGCTGGCGCTCGTCGCCTGCGGCCAGGTCATCTACAGAATCCCGCAGTTCAACTTCGCCAACCGCCCCATCCCGCCCAGCCTCCTGCTGCAGCGTGTCCTGGCGTCCTTTACGGCCAACGGGACCTCCGGCGGGCTGGAAATTCTCGACGGCCTGCGCGACATTCGCAGCAACGTCCAGAACACGATTCCGGCCTTCGTCATCAGCGGATACTCCGGCGGAAACCCCACCACCATCCTCAACTTCCCCGAACAAAGTCTCGGCTACGTCTTTTCGACCACCGACGGCAGCCTCGTCGCGATCAACTACGGCACGGAAACCGCTGCCGGAGCGGTCGCCACCTTCGCTCCCACCACGCCCTCAGTCGCGGTCGGCACCGATGGCGCCCGCTTCGTAGGGGCGCAGGAACTCAACGGCCAGCTTGTGCTCTCCGCCAGCGGCGCGACCTATTTCCTCAACCTGCCCAACGTGGACAAGGTGGTCGTAAACCGTGGCGACAGCGTGATCCTCGCCATGGTGCGCAACTCCAACGCGCTATACCGCGTCGTCAAGTTGAACGCCAACAGCGCCCCAACATTTCCGCCGGGCGCGATCGACTGCCAACCGCTCCTGCTCCCCGTCTACTGCGTCGTCCCCGTGCCCGGCAACTACGACCGCCCCTCCGACGTCTATTTCTCGCTCGACGGCAGCACCGCCTACGTTCTCAACTGCGGCCCGGAGTGCGGTGGAACCACCGCTGGCATCACCTTCCTTCAGGAAGGCGCGCTCACCACCGATGTCATTCCGACCGTGAATCCGCTTGGCCCCGGCGCGCCTTCGCCGCTTTCAATCCTTCCCGTCTCCAACCCCGTTCCTATTCCCGGCGGAGTCACGGCGGCACTTTCCGACGGCAGCACGCTCTACCTGGCCGGTCAGCAACTGCTGTCCGATGGGCTCTTCACCGGCAACCTCTCGACGCTGAATCTGGCCACGGACACCGTCACCGGGACTTTCTCCATCTCCGACGGCCATCACTCCAAGATGCTCTTCGCCGACGACCACACGCTTTGGATCGGCGCGCAACAGTGTGCCAACGGCCAGCGCGCGGCGCTCGCGGCGCAGCAGCTTGCGGCGGGCGGCTCGACCACGCAGGCGGCCAACACCAACTGCCTAACCCGCGTCGCGCTCGGGGCCACTCCGGCCGCGACCATCGTTCCCGCCGTCACGCAGGGCGGCGCGACCCCCGTTCCGGTCCTCTTCCCCAACACCAACCAGAACGCCTTCTACTACGGCAGCCTCACTGGCCTGTGCTGGGTGCAGAACCTCCACAAGGTCTACACGGCGTACGGCGGCCAGATTCACGCCTTCAACACCGCCGACGGCTCCGAAATCAACAACACCCTGATCACCGTGCAGGGCACCGTTCTCGACGTAGCCTATATGGATGCCGTCACCAACGACGCGAACTAACGCAATGAGCACCGTCGACGTCCTCGCCATCGCCGCGCACCGCGACGACGTCGAGCAGACCTGCGGCGGCACGCTGCTCGTGCAGCAGTCGCTCGGCTGGCGCACCGGCATCGTGGACCTCACGCAGGGCGAAGCGGGCACGCGAGGCTCGGCCGCCGAGCGCGCAGCCGAAGCCACCGACGCCGCGCGCATCCTCCGTGTCGCGCACCGCGAGGCGCTCGACCTGCCCGACGGCAACATCCAGAACACCCCCGAAAACCGCCTCAAGCTGGCCGCCGTTCTGCGCCGCTTGCGCCCTCGCGTCGTCATTCTGCCGTACTGGCAGGGTCGCCACCCCGACCACTACAACACCGCCACGCTGGGCTACGAAGCCTGCTTCATCGCCGGGCTTTCCCGGCTGGCGCTGCCTGCCGAACTCGACGCGTCCGATCTCGTGCCGCATCGCCCTTACAAAATTATTTACGCCTCGCTCTACGCCGACGTTCGCCCCACCTTCGTCGTCGACATCACCGCGCACATCGAGACGCGCCTCGAATCCCTGCTGGCCTACCGGTCGCAATACGGCAATCAAACATCGGGCAGCGGCCTCTTCGTCCCTGCAGAGGACATTCGCGAACGCACCTTTGCCACTGCGCGGCACTATGGTTTGCTGGCAGGCGTTCGCTATGCGGAACCTTTCGTGCAAAAAGAGGTGCATCTTACAACCGACCTCATGGGGTTGCCTGTGCAAAGCATTTAGGCTTTAGCCCCGCACCGAATCATGTCCACAATTTGAAGTCCTGCAAAAACGAATTGGGGAACATCTCCCAATCCGATTCCAACTTCCTACCGTAACTCCTCCAGTAGCGCGCATCCAAGTGAATGTGAGACACGCACCGCCAACCAACAGGAGAACTCAGTGGACAATCAAAAAACACTATTAAGCGCACTTTCTCGCCGGACATTTCTTGCCGGCGCCGGAACTGCCGCAGCCGCAACCCTGATCGCCGGTTGCAGCGACAACGGCGCTTTCATTCCTCCGGTGACTCCGGTCATAACGGATGTCGACATCCTCACCTTCGCGTTGAACCTGGAGTATCTCGAAGCGGAGTTCTATCTTCGCGCCGCCACCGGTTCCGGCTTGGCCACGGCGGACATTGGGGCCAATCCTGGCGCGGTCACCGGTGGCACGAAGATCCCCGGCCTCACCTCCGACCAGCAGAGAATCGTCAATGAAATTGCGTACGACGAGCAGCAGCACGTCAGAGACCTCCGTGCTGCGATTACAGCGGCTGGGGCCACTCCCGTTCCCCGTCCGGCTCTCGATCTCAGCGGCTCCTTCACCGCCGCAGCCACCGCTGCCAACACCCTGACCGTCACCGGCAATCCCCCGCCGATTCCATCGACGTTCAGTCCATATGCCGACTTCAACAGCTTCCTGGTCGGCGCGTTCGTGTTCGAGGATGTCGGCGTCACCGCCTACCACGGTGCCGCGCCGCTCATCAGCAACGCGGGCATCACGGCGGGCTATCTCTCCGCCGCGGCGGGCATTCTGGCCGTTGAGGCCTACCACGCCGCCTATGTCCGCACCACGCTCACGTTCTTGGCGACCACGACAACGAATTATCCGTTCCTGGGGTTTGCCAACCGAATTGCGGCTCTGCGCGCGGCGTTGAGTGGAGACTCGACGACAGCGGGTGGATCCAACCACACCGAAACTCTGCTCACGGTTCCCACCGGCACCACGACCGCGACCACCGACGTGACCCCCACCAGCGTGGTTGCGGCAGACAGCAACGCCATTGCGTTCTCGCGCACCACGGACCAGGTCTTGCACATCGTGTATGGCACGTTCTCCAACACGGCAGGATCGACGACTCCGGCAGCGGGCGTCTCCAAGGGCGGCTTCTTCCCCAGTGGCCTCAACGGCAACATCTCCGTAACCCAGAGCTAAGGACGAAATCACATGGCAAACCTAGAGACACAGCAATTGGACAACATCATCGCCAGCCGACGTGCGATGCTCCTGGGCGGAGGTGCCGCACTGGCCGCTCTCGCCCTCCCCAAAGCCGCTAGCGCAGCGGCCACCGTCACCACCTTCACCGACAACGACATCCTCAACTTCGCGTTGAACCTGGAGTACCTCGAGGCCAACTACTACTACCTCGCGGCCTTCGGCACCACCATCGACCAACCCAACCCTCTGTATGCCCCGGCAGGCGCGGCGGTGTTGGGAATTACCGGCACCGTCGGCGTCCAGGGTACGGTCGTCGTCAAGCCCAGTGCCAAGGTCCCTTTCGTCAACACCGCCATCGCAGGCTACGCTGTCGAAACGGCCGTTGAAGAAGGCAAGCATGTGGCCTTCCTGCGCGGTGCCCTCGGTACCGCGGCGGTCGCCCAACCCCAAATCGACCTGCTGAATTCCTTCAATACCCTAGCGGTCGCCGCAAAACTCGGATTTACTACGTTCGACCCCTTTGCGAGCGACGCCTTTTTCCTCATCGGCGCCTATGTGTTCGAGGATGTCGGAGTCACCGCCTACCACGGTGCCGCTCCGCTCCTCAGCACAACCGCGGCCGGTAAGGGTCTACTTGCGGCCGCCGCAGGCATCCTGGCGGTCGAAGGCTATCACGCCGGTCTGGTCCGCACCACCATCAACGGACTAGACCCCGCGGATGCTCAGGGCTTCCTTACGATAACGCAGAAAATCTCCGCGCTGCGTAGCCAACTTTCCCAAGCCGCATTTGTCGCCGGGTCTACACCCCCATTCCCGGCGGCGCCAGGCAACCCGCTCGGCGACGACATCGGGCTCACCACCAACACCACCTACTCCC
>JALYTE010000434.1 GCA_030854435.1 Acidobacteriota bacterium
TTGGCGGCATCGTTGGCCTGCACGGCGTTCGCCAGGGTCAGCGCCGTAGCAACGAGGGCGTCCTGCAGCGCCGGCGGCATCTTGGCCTGTGTGGTGCAGACCTCGGCGCGAGCTAACGGCGCAACCATGAGCGCAACGCCCAGACTGGCGACGCCCAGCCAACCCGCTCGCATTTTCGATTCGATTCTCAGTCGCATCTCCCCGTACATCAGATACCAGATACTTCGCTCAAGCCAAGCATAGGACGCGTTGGGCTGTGAGTCCAGTTTTGCGAGTCCGGTTCCGCGTCCAGCCAAGACCCGCGCTATTCTGGTGGAGGCACGCTACCTTCCGGCGACAATCGCCGTCCCATCAGGCATAGATGTTAAATGGACGTTCAATTCGGGCAAGCGGATTGGCCACACGCCTCGCTTGCGCATTTTCGCTCAGCGCAGGATTGTGCGTCGCGGCCGCGCAACGCACCCCCAGCGCACTGCCGCCGACGCTCCCCACCGGCGCGTCCGATGCCCAGATTGCTCCCCTGAGCGCGACACCGGCGTACTCCGATGCCGCCACCCGCGCGCACCGCGCCGAGGTGCTCTACGCTTCGGGCCTGCTATCCATCAACGCCAACAACTCCAGTCTGAACGAGATACTGCGCGAAATCAGCCGCCAGACCGGCATGAAAATCACCGGCTTCGTGCGCGACGAACGCGTCTTCGGACACTATGGCCCAGCCGCGCCGGGGGTCATCCTCGAGACGCTGATCGACGGCACATCCACCAACATGCTGCTGCGCCAGACCGCGTCCAACACTCCCGAAGAGCTTATCCTGACACCCCGCAGCGGCGGTGCAACGCCGCCTGACCCCAACGCCTCCGGCTCGGGCAACAGCGTCGATGACAACATCCCGCCGCAGCGTGCCACCTTCCCCGGTCGCCAGTCCGCGCCACTGCAGCAGCCTGCGCTGAAACCGCATACGCCCAACCCGGTCCAGAACCGAGGCTTCGGCCCGCCCAGCATTCCGCTACCGTTGAACAACGTCAACGGCGACCCGCGCAACGTCACGCCGACGGCCTCGCAAATCCCTGTAACCAACTCGGTGCCCACGGACTCCCTCGCCACACCCAGCACCACGCCGTCGGTGAACGGCATCGTCGATACGCCCAACCCGCCCAACCGGTCGCCGACAACCCCCAACGGCGTCGAAAGCCCCGAAGACATCTTCAAGCAGTTGCAAAATTTGCGCCAGCAACAGCAGCAGCAGCAGCAGTCCACCACCCCACCCCAGTAGTTGCGGCCCGCCGAGCACGGTTCGCGCCTGCGGACGATGTTCTAGGTCGCGATCCCGACGCGGGCCGCGGCCTCTCGGTCCTTCCGCACTCGGGCCGCCGCGATCGAATGCACCCGGAACACGCGAAACATCGCCTGGCAAATTCCGTATGCCACCAACACCCCAAACGCCAGGGCGGCCAGCACCGCACCTATCAACATCGCCGAAGCACCCACAGCCCCACTCCCGGCGCCGAACCTTCTACAGTTCACCGCACTCCAATTTTGATGCAAGCGCCCAGCATTGCGAACGGATATCCTGCGAACGCTGTTAGCCAACCGGGTTCCCTGCCTCTCCCTGTATCCTAAAGACTTGGCCATCGACGGCCTTTCTGCCTTCATGAGCATCACTCACATCACGGTCCGCGGCGCGCGGCAGCACAACCTGCGCAACGTCTCGGTCGCCATCCCGCGCAACACGCTGACCGTCGTCACGGGCTTGTCCGGCTCCGGCAAGAGCTCGCTCGCGTTCGACACCATCTACGCCGAAGGCCAGCGCCGCTACGTCGAAACGCTCTCCGCTTACGCCCGCCAGTTCCTCGACCAGATGGAGCGCCCCGACGTGGACGCCATCGACGGCCTCTCCCCGGCCATCTCCATCGAGCAGAAAACGACTTCCCGCAGCCCGCGTTCGACGGTCGGCACCATTACCGAAATCTACGACTACCTGCGTCTGCTCTACGCCTCGGTCGGCCAGCCGCATTGCCCCAACTGCCATCGTCCCATCACGCGCCAATCCGCCGACCAGATCGTCGCGCAAATCGTCGACCGCAATGCGGCCTCTCCGGGCGAGCGCATCACCGTGCTCGCTCCCATCGTGCGCGGCCGCAAGGGCGAATTCCGCGAAGAACTCGAAGCGCTCGACAAGAAGGGCTACCGCCTCCGCATCGACGGCGAAATCACGGAAGTCGAAGAGGGCATGCGGCTCGACAAGAAGCGCAACCACACCCTCGAAGCCATCGTCGACCGCATCATCCTCAAGCCCCTCGTTTTACCGGAGGGTGCTTTACCGCAGGGTGCTTTACCGGAGGGTGCTTTACCGGAGGGAACATCGCTGGAGAGTGCTTTACCGGAGGGAGCAGGGGGCTTTAGCCCCCTGAATGATGACCGTGGGAAGAGGGCTTTAGCCCCGGGTCGTTCGCAGGCCGCGCCACCGCCGACCGTCTACGACACCAAACGCCTCGTCGCCGCCATCACCACCGCCCTGCAACTCGCCAACGGCCTCGTCCTCGTCGGCCTACAGAACCCCGGCGGCGTCTACGAAGAAACGCTCTTCTCGTCCTCGATGGCCTGCCCCGACTGCGGCATTAACGTGCCCAAGCTCGAACCCCGCAGCTTCTCCTTCAACTCCACTTACGGCGCTTGCCCAGAGTGTCACGGCCTGGGCAGCATCTACGACTTCGACCCCGCCAAGACCATTACCGACTGGTCCAAACCCCTGCTCGACGGCGCGATGGGTCCCGGCTCCGGCTCGCAATATCTCTTGTGCCTCATCAAGCTCGCGGCGGACAAATATAAGATCAACCTCAAGCAGCCTTTCTCCGCGCTTTCGAAAGAGCAACAGGACCTGCTGCTCTACGGCCCCCCCAAAGGCGAAGTCGGACGCACGGGCTTCCACGGCATTTTCAGCTACCTGCGCAACAACCTCGACGAGACAAAATCCGAAGGCTACCGCGACTACATGATGCAGTACATGTCGGCCAGCGAGTGCCCGCGCTGCCACGGCCGCCGCCTCCGCCCCGAGTCGCTCGCCGTCACCATCCCCATCGCCGATGCCACCCTACACCCTCCGGTCAACAAGGACGATAGCGACACCGAACCCCTCGGGTCTTCCAATGCCCGGCGCGACTCCTCCATCGCCGACTTCACCGCGCTCTCGCTGGAACGCGCGCTGCTGGGCGCGCAGTCGATGCAGTTCACGGGCCGCGAGCGCCTCATCGCCGACCGCCTGCAACGCGAAATCATCGAGCGGCTTGAATTTCTCAACGCCGTCGGCCTCGGGTACCTCTCGCTCGAACGCTCCGCCGCCACGCTCTCCGGCGGCGAAGGCCAGCGCATTCGCCTCGCCACGCAAATCGGATCGCGGTTGCGCGGCGTGCTCTACGTCCTCGACGAACCCTCGATCGGTCTGCATCAGCGCGACAACCAGCGCCTCATCTCCGCGCTTGAAAACCTCCGCGACCTCGGCAACACCGTCCTCGTCGTCGAGCACGATGAAGACACCATCCGCAAGGCCGACTACGTGCTCGACCTCGGCCCCGGCGCGGGCAAGAACGGCGGCGACGTCATGGCCTCCGGCACGCCCGAGGAAATCATGGCCAACCCCAACTCCATCACCGGCCAATACCTCTCCGGCAAAATCGACATCGTCACGCGCCCCACGCCCGACAATGCGCCGCGCCCGCTCACTGGCAACTGGCTCTCCATCGAAGACGCCACCGCGCACAACCTGCAACACGTCACCGCGCACATCCCGCTCAGCGTGATGACCGTCGTGAGCGGCGTCAGCGGCTCCGGAAAATCGACGCTCATCAACGACATTCTCTACCGTTCGCTGGCCAAAGAACTCTACGGCTCGCGCGAAGATCCCGGCCGCCACAAGGCCATCCACGGCGTCGAGCAGCTCGACAAAGTCATCCGCATCGACCAGTCGCCCATCGGTCGCACGCCGCGCTCCAATCCCGCGACGTACACCGGCGTCTTTACCGCCATCCGCGACCTCTTCGCGATGCTGCCCGAGTCGCGCGAGCGCGGCTACAAGCCCGGGCGTTTCAGCTTCAACGTGCAGGGCGGACGCTGCGAAGCCTGCGCCGGCGACGGCCAGCGCCGCATCGAAATGAACTTCCTGCCCGACGTGTACGTCCTCTGCGAAATCTGCAACGGCCGCCGCTACAACCAGGAAACCCTCGCCGTAAAGTTCAACGGCCACTCCATCGCCGACATCCTCGACCTGCCCATCGAAGACGCCGTGCCCGTTCTCAAAGACATCCCCGCCGTCAACAACAAGCTGCAAACCCTCGTCGATGTCGGCCTCGGCTACGTGCATCTCGGCCAGTCCGCGACCACGCTCTCGGGCGGCGAAGCCCAGCGCATGAAGCTGGCCCGCGAACTCTCCAAACGCCAGACCGGACGCACGCTCTATCTGCTCGACGAACCCACCACCGGCCTGCACTTCGACGACGTGCGCAAACTGCTCGAAGTCCTTCACCGCCTCACCGACCTCGGCAACACCGTCGTCATCATCGAGCACAACCTCGACATCATCCGCAACGCCGACTACCTCATCGACATGGGTCCCGAGGGGGGCGAAGGCGGGGGCCGCATCGTTGCGCAAGGGCCGCCCGAAGCCGTCGCGCGCGTCGCCGCCTCCTACACTGGCCACTTCCTGGCCCGCTACTACGAGAGCGCTGGAACCCTTGCCGCCGCCGACCATTTGCCGCCCATCGAGCTTCCCGACTTCGAGAAAAAGCCGCCCAAGCCTAAGTTCATCAAACCGCCAAAGAAAATGGGAGTGCCTGTCGCCTCAAAGAACAAGCCTGAACCTACCTCGAAGAAAGCGCGCGCCAAGAAGTCGGCAAAAAAATCTGCGAAGCGATAGCAAGCGGAGGACCGAACACCCAGCCGCTACAATCACGCTGTACCGAAACCTTTTCACTCTTCACTCTGCCCCCTATGAGCGATCTTCCCCTCCCTGAGCCCGTCCGCACCGATCAGGCCCTCGACATCCAACACGACACCGACCCCGCCGACGAGCACGGCAACGCGCACCGCATTCCGCACCTCGGCCATGCGTTGCTGTTTTTCTCGCTGATGGGATTCTGCATTCTCGTCGTTCAGGTGCTGGTCTTGTTTGCGGTGCATGGTTTCACCCCGCCCGCCGCGATGCAACATCCGTATGCGCTGGCGGCGGGGTTGATGATCGGTTATGCGCTGACCTTCGCCATCGCGGTCCCCGTTTTTCGCACTATCTGGGGTCTTCCATTTTTGCGCGGAATCAGCTGGACATGGCGCGCCGCCCGTCTTCGCTGGTGGAAGCTACTGCTGCTCGGCTGCGCCCTCAGCGTCACCGCGCAGCTTCTCGAACGTTTCATCAAGTCCCCGGTCACGAGCGACATCTCGCAGCTTTTGCGCAATCCTCTCGCGGCCTGGTTGACCGTCATTCTTGGCACGCTGATCGCGCCCGTGGTCGAGGAGGTCGCGTTCCGCGGTTTCCTGCTCCCCGCGCTCGCGACCGCGTACGATTGGCTGGCGCTCGACCGCACCCCCGCAGGCCTGCATCGC
>JALYTE010000078.1 GCA_030854435.1 Acidobacteriota bacterium
CTCTCGATTCATCCGGCTCCTATCGTCCAGTCGTCATGATCGCCGCACTCCAGTGCGGGAAGAGCGTCGGGGCACGCCGTCGCAGCGCGCGCAGCCAATCCCATGCGCGCATGCAGCGCCCACGCAGACTCTTGTACTTGCTCTTTGCCCACGTCACCAGATGGTGGTCCAGCGATTTCAGGGCACGTTGCAAGCTCGATGGATGGAAGAGCCCGTAATAGCGAACCCAGCCAATGAGCACCGGTCGGAACCGCGTGAGCAGTTCGTCGAGGTCATAGCGGCTGAGCCGCGACAGACCCCAGCCACGCATCTCCCGACGCATGGCTTTGCCGGCCTTATCGCTGACGGCCGGGGAGAAGCTGGTGAACAGCTGCCCATGCCGGTTCATCGCCCGCCGAGGCCTGAAGGTATAGCCCAGGAAGTCGAACCGCTGGAGATCGTGCTTGCCGCGCCGATTTGCATCGGCACAGTACACGACGCGGGTCTTCTCCGGATGCAACTCCAGCCGACATGCCGCCAGTCGCGCCTCGAGCTCTGCCCGCAAGGACTCAGCTTCGGCCTGGCCGTCGCAGTGGCAAATGATGTCATCCGCATAGCGCTCGAACGGCACCTTGGGGTGGTGCCGCACCATCCATAGATCGAAGGCGTAGTGCAGGAACAGGTTAGCCAACGTGGGGCTGACAACACCCCCTTGCGGCGTGCCCTTGTCCCGCGCCATCAACCTCCCGTCGGGCATCAGCACATCCGCCTTGAGCCAACGCTCGATGTAGAGCGCCACCCATCGGCAGTCCGTGTGCTTGCGCACGGCCTTCATCAAGAGGTCCCAGTCAATATTGTCGAAGAACCCCTTGATGTCCAGATCGAGTACCCAGTCGTGGCGCCAGCACTGGTTGCGAGCAACGCGCAGGGCATCGTGTGCCGAGCGCCCTGGCCGGTAGCCATACGAGTTCGCATGGAACACCGGCTCCAGCAACGGTTCGAGCCGCCGCTGGACAACCATCTGTGCAATTCGGTCCGCCACCGTGGGAATACCCAACGGCCGAGTAGCGGTCTTGCCATCACCCTTCGGTATGTCGACGCGCTTGACCGGCGGCGGGAAGTAGCTGCCCGAAGCCATGCGATTCCATATCCGGTACAGGTTCTTGCTCAGATCCTGCTCGAACACGGCGATCGTGACTCCGTCGCCACCAGCCGCACCGCGGTTGGCCTTGACGCGCTTGTACGCCTCCCACACTTCACGCTTGGTGACTTCAAACGACTTTGCTTCAGCCACGCGCGTCATCCCCTCGCAGGTTGTGCACGCGGTGAAGCTGAACGACGACGCCCCTTCGGTCCAGTCCCATTACAGAACCTTCAGCCCTACTACGAGCGTCTCCGCCCCTGTGCCCCGCATCGGTACTCTGACCCTCGCGGAGGCTGTCCGCTTGGGCTTCTCCCTTGACATCGGGACGACAGGTTCCTACGTTCCTTACCAAAGCCTGGATCAAGATCACGCCGCCTTCATGCCGGAAGCCGGTTGGGCAGTAGGCAGGTTCGCCCCCAACCTTGCGCGCGGGACAGAGGTCCGGGTCCCGGTTTCGACTTCAGTTAATACGTTTCGACACGTCATCAGCGGTTCACTCGCGTTCGTCTTCTCGATCCGCACCTGACGGAGTCCTGCTCCGCCTTTTCCATCAACGCTCACCACGAGGGCTCTTAACCCACGCAGCTTGTGGTGGTTTGAAGCCTGCTCCTGCAAGCCGACTCCGAGGGGCCCACCCTCATCTTTGGTAAAGCACCGCTTCCGTCCAACCCGCAACGGTTGCGTTCGTAGCACACGACCTCCTCGTACTTGATCGAGCGCCACAGCCGCTCGACGAAGACGTTGTCGCGCCAGCTGCCACGGCCGTCCATGCTGATCGCAATCCCGCGCTCCTTGAGCGCCGCGGTGAACGCGTCGCTCGTGAACTGACTGCCCTGGTCGGTATTGAAGATCTCCGGCTGCCCGTACCGGGCGAAGGCCTCCTCCAGTGCCTCCAGGCAGAACGCCGTGTCCATGCTGATCGACACCCGGTGCGAGAGCACCCGGCGGCTGGCCCAGTCGACGATGGCGCACAGATAGACCCAGCCGCAGGCCATCGGGATGTAGGTGATGTCGGTGGCCCAGACGTGATTGGCTCGGTCGATCTTGAGCCCGCGCAGCAGGTACGGATACACCGTGTGGCCGGGGTGCTTCCTGCTGGTGTTGGGCTTGCGGTAGAGCGCTTCGATTCCCATGCGCTGCATCAGCGTGGCGACGTGCCGGCGGCCGGCCGCGAAGCCCTCGCGAGCGAGCAAATCACGCAGCATCCGGCTGCCGGCAAACGGATGCTCCAAGTGGAGGACGTCGATGCGCTTCATCAGCCGCTGGTCGGCCTCGGAAGTGGCTCGCGCCAGGTAGTACACGCGGCCGCGGCTGATACCCACCAGCTCGGCTTGTCGCGTGATCGGCAGTGGGTGGTTGCGGTCGATCATCGCTTTGCGCTCGGCAGGCCGGCCTTGCCGAGCGCGCCGACCAAAAAATCATTCTCCAGCGCCAACTGGCCGATCTTGGCGTGCAGCTCCTTCAAATCGACCGCCGGCTGCACGCCCGACTCCGCGCCGAACACGCTGGACGCGCGTTCGAGCAGCTGGTTCTTCCAGTCGGTGATCTGGTTCGGATGCACGTCGTGCAACTTGGCCAGTTCGGCCAAGGTCTTCTCTCCTCGAATGGCATCGACTGCCACCTTGGCCTTGAAGATCGACGAGTGGTTGCGACGGGGTCTCTTGCTCATGGTCATCCTGCTTTCCCGGGCATCACGCCCGTTTCGTTGTCGCAGAGTGTCCACTTATCGCAGTGTTCGGATTTGCGCGGCCACCTCTCAGTCGAGCTGGCAGTGGCGTCTCCAGCCTCCAAACAATGCTCATCGGTCGGTCACCCTCAGCCGCCTCCAGCGTCACGCGTCCGCAGGCGCGATATGCCTCGCCCTTGCGCGGTCGCACAAAGAGCTGAAACTGCCAGCCATTGGTCGAACTCTCCAGATATCGCCGGCCGCTGCCTGTGTCCGGCCCGGCGCTATTCTGCGTCTGCCAATGGAAGCGCTCCGCGCTTATCGCGTAGTCGTGATACGAGATGCGGTCGTGGTA
>JALYTE010000094.1 GCA_030854435.1 Acidobacteriota bacterium
GATCGGCAGCGTCCAAACCGCGTTGACATCATGCGTCTTTTGCCGCGAAGTGAAGAAGCGGTCCTGAGCGATGTTCAGTCCGCTGCCGCCCGCCGCAGACGCCGTCAGCAACGGCACGCCGGGCTGCGTGACGAAGCTCTCCATGATCCTGTCCACGGGCTGATGACTGGTCGCCGTCTGCGCGTTCCAGAAATCTTCCGCGGTCGCATTCGCATAAAGATGCGCTTGCAGATAGTTGTGTACGCCCTGCCGGAAGACTTCTTCGCCGACAAAGTTCTCGACCATGCCGATGACCGCGCCGCCCTTCTGGTAGGTGATGCCGTCGAACATCTCGTTGATCTGCGCGGGCGTGTCGGCGGTGGCGCGAATGGTCCGCGTGGTCGTGCGCGAGTCCTGCGCCATCACGCCGTCGAGCGTCGCTGCAGTGTCCTCCGCGAAGCCCCACTCCGGATGCAGGTGCTGCGCGGTCTTGCCTTCCATCCAGGTCGCGAAGCCTTCGTTGAGCCAGATGTTGTCCCACCACTGCATGGTCACCATGTCGCCAAACCACTGGTGCGCCATCTCGTGCGTCACGTCGACGAGAACGTTTTTCTTGGCGTCGATAGAGCCGTGTTTGTCGTCGACCAGCAAGCCCGTTTCGCGGTAGGTGATGCAGCCGAAGTTCTCCATCGCTCCCGCCTCGAAGTCGGGGATGGCGATCATGTCGAGCTTGGGCATGGGGTAGCGAATGCCGAAGTAATCGTTGTAGTAATGCAGCGTTTTCTTGGCTTCATCGAGCGCGAACTTGGTCAGCTTCACCTTGTCGGGCGTCGCGCAAACCCGGATCGGCGTGCCGTCGCTGCTGCTCTTCGAGCACTTGAAGTCGCCCACCAGAAACGCGACCAGATAGGTGGACATCTTGGGCGTGGTCGCGAAGCTGACCGTGTGTTTGTCGCCGTCCTTCTTGTCCTTGATCTGGTTGGTGTTGGAGATCACCACATCGCCCTTGTCGACGGTGAGCGCAATGTCGAACGTGGCTTTGAGCGCGGGCTCGTCGAAGCTCGGAAACGCGCGCCGCGCATCGGTCGATTCAAACTGCGTCACCGCATAGTTGCGCGCCTTCGTCTTGGACAGATAGAAGCCGCGCAGCTTGTCGTTGAGGATTCCCGCGTACTTGATCGAGAGCGTGGACCTGCCCGCGGGCAGCGCTTCGGCGAACGTAAACGTCGCCTGCTCTTTCGCGGGGTCGAACCCGACTTGCGCGCTCTGGCTGCCGCTCATCACCGACGTAATGGTCAACTCCACCGCATTCAGCGTCACCGTCTTCGACGGCGCGTCGAGCGCCACATCGATAGTCTCGTCGCCGGAGAAGGTTGCGGCCTTGAGGTCCGGTGTGAGGTGCAGCGAGTAGTGCTCAGGACGAACGTTCGCGGGCAGACGCTGAGCGGTCGCGAATGTGGTTGTGGCGGCGAGAAGAAGAGTGACAGTGAAACGAGTGAACATGCGAGAGCCTCTGAAAGAGTTTACGTGCGAACGACACTTTGCGTCGCAATCGAAGAAGCCGACGTGTCTGCTTCTCCATTTTCACCGAGAGATGACAAGAAAGAGACAAGTGCATGACATTGGCGTGTTGAAGGAAGATTAGGCTGACTGTGATTTGGAGTCACAGTTTTCCGTACTTCGATCTCCCGGCACGCTCCACCGATGCGCTCGGTTTAGAGGCATCGCCCCATTCAAGCAAGGTCCACCAACCAGCGAGGTTTTTATGAATTTCGTTTCGCGCCTGACCACAGCAGCATCGATTGTTCTTTGCATGGGAACTGTCGCCTTCGGACAACACTATACCCAGGTCAATCTGGTTTCCAACACACCGGGCGTCGCGCCCGTCACCGACCCCAACCTCATCAATCCCTGGGGCCTCACGCGCAGCACCGGCAGCCCGTGGTGGGTCTCCGACAACGGATCTGGCGTCTCCACGCTCTACAACGGCGTCGGAGCGATAGTCCCGCTCATCGTCACCATCCCCAAGGCCGACCCCAACGACAACACCTTCCCTTTCGGCACCCCCACCGGCACCGTCTTTAACGGCAGATCGACCGACTTCAACCTCGCTCCCGGCGCGCGCGCCGTGTTCATCTTCGCCACCCTCGACGGAGCTATCGTCGGCTGGAACCCCGGCATTCAGCCCACCTCCGCTGTCCTCGCCGTCAAGGGCGCCGCAGGCTCCTCCTACACCGGGCTCACCGCCGGCTTCATCGAAGGCAACCGTTTTCTCTACGCCGCCAACTTCAGCAAAGGCCGCGTCGACGTCTTCGACAGCGCGTTCCATCCCGTCAATGTCAGCGGCAATAACCAACAAATCCCGTTTACCGACAACAGCCTCCCCATCAACTACGTCCCGTTCAACGTTCAGGCCATCGGCGACAACATTGTGGTCACCTTCGTCTTGGATAACCCCGGATCGCCCGCCGAAACCGACGGCCCTGGCCTCGGTTACGTGGACGTATTTAGCTCACGGGGCAAGCTCGTGCAGCGGCTTGAGCACGGCAGCTGGCTCAACGCACCCTGGGGTGTAGCTCTTGCGCCGCTGGACTTTGGCCGCTTCAGCCACGACCTGCTCATCGGCCAGTTCGCGGGCGCGAGCAACACCGCGGGCAGCGGAACCATCGCCGCCTACAACCTGGTCACGGGCAAGTTCGATGGCCTGGTGGAGGATGCGACTGGGCAGCCGATCGCCATCAACGGCCTCTGGTCTCTCAGCTCTGGAAACGGCGCCTCCGCCAACAGCTCCGATCCCGCGGGCGCGCCGGCCGCGGAACTCTACTTCACGGCAGGTTCCAACCAGGAAACCGGTGGACTGCTCGGCTACCTCAAGCCAGTGGGCACCGAACTGATCGAAGGCAACGTCCAGTAGTCCAGTAGGCGTAATCAGCTTGTCTGACCTTGCGCGTTGAAGGCGGCATCAAGGGTCAGGGGGGAACGCTAAATAGCGGGACCCCTTGACCCGCACTACTGCTGGCCTACCCTGAGCTTACCGAGGCCGCGCGCTCGGAACGGCCCGAAAGCTCCGCCGCCCGCGTTTCGGCATAGGCCGCCGCGCCCAGCAGAGCGCACCTCTGGTCGAGAATCACGCGCACCGGCATGGATTGCAACAGCGGCGAAAGCCTTCCCTTGTCCAAAAAAGCGTGTACAAAGCCACCACTTTGCAGTGTTTTGAGCGTCTTTGGGGCGATTCCGCCGCCCAGATAAATCCCGCCCATGGCCAGCACTTTCAGCGCGACATTGCCAGCCTCCGCGCCGAAGGCGGCCGCGAAAATCCGCAGCGTCTCGAAGCAGATTTCGCTCGAACCGTCTTCGCCGCACTGGCCGATGACCGCATTGGGGTCCTCGGAGGCCAGGCGGTCGTGCAGCCACTGCGGCTCCGGCATCTTGCGGTCGTCGCGCAGGAAGGTGTAGACGTTCTGGATGCCCAGGCCGGAGACCACGCGCTCGAAACTGACCCGGCCCTTGAGCGTGCGGCGCAGATAGTTGAGCAGGTCGATTTCCAGCTCTGTGCGCGGCGCGAAGTCGCAGTGCCCGCCTTCGGAGGGGATGGGAAAGTGAGTGCGCGTCTTCGCGTTCCAGATGAGCAGGCACTCGCCCAGGCCCGTGCCCGCCGACACCAGTCCGCGATGCCCGACCGCCGCAGGGTCGCCCTCGAACAGCGTGAAGACGCTCTCGGTCGCAAGCTCGGGGATGCCGTAGCCGTTGGCTTCAAGATCGTTGATCAGGAAAATATGTTCGATGCCCAGCGATGCTTGCAGATCGCGCGCGTCCAGCGTCCAGGGCAGATTGGTCAGCTTCAGCCGTCCATCGCGCACCGGCCCCGGGCAGCCGAAGCAGGCCGCGACGATCTGCAACTTCTCTGCCGGGTCGGGAAGAAATGCTTTGACAATATCGTCGAGACACGCATATCCCAACGCCGGAAATCTGTGTTCGCGGACGGGCAGCAGGCGTCCGGCGTCGAAGTTGTACAGCGCAAGATGGACCTTCGTCCCGCCAACATCGCCTGCCAGAATCATTCCAACTCCGTGCCCCAATGTCTTGAATCTAAAGTTCGTTACAAATGAATTGTCATCCTGAGCGTAACGAAGGACCTGCTTTTTGTTCCGGTTGGTAATACAGCTTCGAACCGGAATATATTCCGCGAGCTTCTGAGACAGGACACTAAATCTCCAACGTACCCACTCTACGGCTTCCATGCGGGGTGGTAAACACTTCGGTCGCCGCAGGCAACTTCGCCGCCGCAATTTCGTCGAGCAGCAGCAACAGTCGCCCGTTGGCCGGGCGAATCAGTTGCGACGGCAATCGCTCCGGATCGCGGGGTCCCGTCATCACTTCGGCAAGAACGTCGGTCTTCTTCGCGCCCTCCATTTCGAACGCGACCTCCGCACCCTGATTGATGACGGGCCAGGTGAGCGTGATCCGCCAGGTATTTTTCTGCGGCACGCGATTCGCGACGCACAACCGCCCAATCGCGTCGATGGCATCGGTGTGCGGAAACAGGGAAGCGGTGTGGCCGTCGTCGCCCATGCCCAGCGTAACCAGGTCGAAGGCGGGCGACTCAGCACCCTCGAGCTTCATACTGTTGCGCAGATAGCTTTCGTAACGGTTCGCGGCCTCTTCGGGATCGAGTTCGCCCTCCATGCGAAAAACGTTCGCGTCCGGCAATGGCACTTTGCTCAGTAGAAGCTCGCGCGCGACACCGTAGTTCGACTCCGGATGATCGGGCGGAACGCAGCGCTCGTCCACCCAATAGAGAAAAAGTTTGTCCCACGGAATGGTCGCGAGAAACGGCTGGTTGGGGTCGGCGAGAATCTTGAACATGACTCGTGGCGTGCTTCCGCCGGAGATCGCAATCCGAGCGACGCCGCGCTTGGCCACGGCCTGCTCGGCGCGCGACGCGAACAGGCGCGCGGAGGCCATCGCCATCTCTCGCGCGGTCGGAAATACCTGGTAGGTCACGGTGACAGGACGTGGCATCGCTGAGTTCTCCGTTCTTAGTTTTAGGCGTTCCACCCTTATTGGGTTTGTCCTGAACCGCTGTTTCCTGTTGGCTGTTTTGTGTTGGCTGTTTCCTGCTCCTACAACTTTCGCCACTTCCGTCCGTCGCGGTGCATCAGATCGTCCGAACTCTCCGGCCCCCATGTGCCCGCGGCGTAGTTGGGGAAGTCCTTGACTGGGTCTTTGGCCCAGGCTTCGAGGATGGGAGTCATCAGCGTCCAGGTCGCCTCCACGCCATCGCGATGGGCGAACAGCGTGCCATCGCCCAGCATCGCGTCCAGCAACAGCCGCTCGTAGCCGTTGGCGGAACTCGCGCCGAAGGCGTCCGCGTAGCAGAAGTTCATCTCCACCGAGGCCATCTTCATGTTGGGCCCGGGCACCTTGGCCGCGAAGCGCAGCGCGATGCCATCGTCGGGCTGAATGCGCATCGAAATAACGTTCGGTTCGATGCCTTTGGCACCGTCCTCCGCGTCTTTGAAGAGACGAAGCGGCGGCTGCTTGAACTGGATGGTGACCTCGGTCACGCGCTTGGCCATGCGCTTGCCCGCGCGAATGTAGAACGGAACGCCCGCCCAGCGCCAGTTTTCAATCTCCACGCGCATCGCCCCGTAAGTCTCGGTGTGCGACTCCGGGTTTACGCGGTCTTCCTGGCGATAGCCGATGACGGGTTCGCCATCCACGGTGCCTGGGCCATACTGTCCGCGCACGGTGTCCTTGGGGTCGATGGGTTTGATGGCGCGCCATACCTTCACCTTTTCGACCCGCATGGCGGCGGCCTTGAATGAGCCGGGCGGCTCCATCGCGATGAAGCTGAGTATCTCCATCACATGGTTCTGGATGACATCGCGCAGCAAACCGGCCTGCTCGTAGAACGGGCCGCGGCCCTCGATGCCGATCGATTCAGCGGCCGTGATCTCGACGTGGTCGATGTAGTTGCGGTTCCAGATCGGCTCAAAGATGCCGTTGGCAAAACGAAAGACGAGGATGTTCTGCACTGTCTCTTTGCCGAGGTAGTGGTCGATACGAAAAATCTGGTTCTCGTCGAACACCTTGTTGACCTGGTCGTTGAGCGCCTGCGCGGACTTCAAGTCGTGGCCGAACGGCTTTTCAATAATCGTGCGCACCCAGTTGACCGACCCCGGCGCGGGCTTGTTCATCCCGTTCTTGCCGAGAAAACTGATGATGTCGGAGAAGTACTCCGGCGCGACGGCGAGATAGAACAGACGATTGCCTTTGGTGCCGTACTTGGCGTCCATCTCCTCCAGCTTTTTTTTGATGCCCTGGTAGCCTGCGTCGTCGTCGAAGTTGGTGGCGAAGTAGTGAATGCGCTCCACAAACGGCGCGAGCTTGGGATCGTTCTCTTCAACGCCGCCGCCCTTCAGGATGCCGTCTTTCATGTCGGGCGCGAAGGTGTCGCCCAGCGGACGGCGCGCCACGCCCAGCACCGCGAAGTTCTCCGGCAGATAGCCCGACTGCTGTAGATGATAGAGCGCGGGCAGCAGCTTGCGCTTGGTCAGATCGCCGGACGCACCGAAGATGACCACGATGCAGGGGTCGGGGCGGCGAGCGAGCCGTTGGCTGGCCTGCACCGCCTCGGGCGAAATGTTTACCTGGGTGGTCGACATGGTGCGTTCTCCTGAGAGGCTATTGAAAATACCGCTGTTGTACAAAAGCGGCCTTGCTTAAGGGCGCGACTTCAGCCGCGCTATAGGTGCTTGTCTACAGTTCGGCTTCAGCCGATGAAATACGGTCTTCGGCGGGGGCCACGATGATTCCAACAACCGTTCTACAACCCAATGTCAGCTTTTCTTGACGGCGTGTCCGCCGAATTCATTTCGCATCACCGACAACATGCGATCGGTAAAGTTGTTTTCCTCGCGCGAGCGCAGCCTGCGAATCAGCGATTCCGTAATGACGGGGGCTGAAACATTGAGGTCGATGGCCTCATACACCGTCCAGCGGCCCTCGCCGGAGTCGGGAACGAAGGCTTCCAGGCCGTCGAGTTCGGGGTTCTTCTTGAGCGCGTCGGCGGTCAGGTCGAGCAGCCATGAACGCACTACCGAGCCGTACCGCCAGATCTCGGAGATCTGCGTCAGGTCGAGGCCGAGCGCCTGCTTCGCCTTCATGATCGAGAAGCCCTCGGCATAGGACTCCATCATGCCGTACTCGATGCCGTTGTGGATCATCTTGACGAAGTGGCCGGAGCCCGCGGGACCGACGCGACCCCAGCCCGTGGTGGGCGAAGGCGCAAGCGCCTCGAAGATGGGCCGCAGAGTTTCTACCACATCCGCGTCGCCGCCGATCATCATGCTGTAGCCTTCGGTGATGCCCCAGACGCCGCCCGACGTGCCCACGTCGACGAACTCGAAGCCCTCCGGCTTCAGCGCGTCGTGACGCTTCTGCGAGTCCTTGTAGTTCGAGTTGCCGCCGTCGATGAAGATGTCGCCTTTCTGCATCATCGGCTTCAGTTTGGCGATGGTCTCATCGACGGGATCGCCCGCAGGCACCATGATCCAGATGGCGCGCGGCGCATGTAGATTTTTCACCAGGTCTTCGAGCGAGTTGACGCCCATCGAACCTGCATCGGTCAAACGCTTGACGGCGTCGGCGGAGAAATCGAAGCCGACAACTTTGTGGCCCGCCCGGCGCAAACGCTCGGCCATATTGCCGCCCATCTTGCCCAGCCCAATCAATCCCAGTTCCATGGTCGTGTCCTCGTTTTCTTTTCAAGCGTGTCGTGCTGTCGTTTCAGTGTCTCAGAAAGTGAATAGTGAATATGATGCCGCGAAGTCCGGAACGTCGCAGCCTGGACGCGCAATGCGTTATTTGCTCAACGGCGGTATAGCCGCTGAAGGCCATGCCGAGGCTTGACTGGAACTGCCCAGGTTCGGAAAGAGGCGCGGGAGCGAAGAATGTTCTTGACAGAGGGTCAGGCGGCGGAATATCGTCCTCATTACGTTCTGAAAATTTTGTACCGAGTGAAACAAATGCTCCATCTTTCAAGTCCGTCATCCGGGGACGTGCGCGGGGATCATGCCCTGGAAACGCACTTACGCTCCGGCACTGGCGGCTTCTCGCGCACGGTGGGGCAGGCGCGTGCATAATGAATTCTTCCTTTTACCGACCGGGCGGATGACGACCCAGCACAGAGGCCTTTCTCAAAAAGGTCCGAGACAAGCGTTCACAAGGAACATGAAGCCAACGAAAATTTTGGAGGCAACACGATGACACGACGCGCAGGATGGATGAAGGCCCTACTCTCGACGGCCCTTCTGGCGACGGCAATGACCGCCGCACAGGCCCAGGACACCACGGGAAGCATCAGCGGAACCATTACCGACAACAGTGGCGCGGCCATCAAAGGCGCGACGGTCACGCTGACCAACACCGACCGCGCGCAGGACATTCGCACGTTGACAACCGACGGCGCCGGGTTCTACACCGGAACGACGCTTCCACTGGGGACGTACACAGTGAAGGTGACGGATGCAGGCTTCAAGAGCGCAGCGGAGACAGGACTGGTCCTGCACGTCAATGACAAGCTGACGGTCAACAAGCAACTGGCTGTGGGAAGCTCCAACCAGGAGGTCACTGTCACCGCCGATCAGGTGCAGTTGAACTTCCAGGACGCCGCGTCGGCGACCCTGATCAGCGGCACGCAGGTGCGCGAGCTGCCATTGAACAACCGCAACTACGAGCAGCTTGTGTCCCTACAGCCAGGCGTCTCTTACGGTGGCGGCGATCAACTTTACATTGGACTGTCCAATCCTTCGGGCGAGACCAACGTCGTCAGCTTCTCCATCAACGGGAGCCGCAACAGCTCCAACAACTGGACGCTGGATGGCGCGGACAACGTGGACCGCGGCTCGAACCTCACGCTGCTGGCTTACCCCAGCGTCGATGCCATTGGCGAGTTCAAGACTCTGCGCGGGACGTTCTCGGCGGAGTACGGACGCAGCGCCAGCGGACAGGTCAACGTCGTTACGAGGTCCGGAACGAACGCATTCCATGGAACTGCGTACGAGTTCTTTCGCAACAACGTCTTCAACGCCAACAATTATTTCAGCAACCGAAATGGACTCGCGCGGCCCGCTCTGCGCTACAACGATTTCGGGTACACCTTCGGCGGCCCCGTCTGGATCCCCAAGGTTTATAACGGACGCGACAAGACGTTCTTCTTCTTCTCGCAGGAGTTCCGTCGCGTCATCACCTATTCGCTTTTTACCAGCCTCGGCGTTCCAACCCTGGCGGAGCGGCAAGGCAACTTCGGCACAGCTTTGGTATGCGCTTCGGTCAACCCCACCAACGGCACATGCAACAATGCCGGCACAACGCAAATCAATCCTGCGACTTTTTCCCCGCTGGCGCAGGCCTACTTGAAGGACGTCTATGCCAACGTGCCGGCCCCGGACGCGACGCACACGCTGCGCACCAATCAGCGCAACCAATATAACCAGACGCAGGAGATTCTCCGCATCGACCACTCTTTCGGCCAGAAGCTGAGCGGTTTCTTCCGCTTCATCAATGATAAATTGCCTACGGTAGAGCCCGGCGGCTTGTTCAGCGGCACCGGCTACCCCGGCGTACAAACCACTTCCACCAACTCGCCGGGCCGAACCTATCTAGGCCATGCGACCTATGTATTCAATCCCAGGCTCTTGATCGATGGCGGCTATGCTTATTCTTCCGGCGCTATTATCAGCGACCCCACTGGGCAGGTATTGTCCTCGAACTCACCGGACATCAAGCCAACCCTGCCGTTTGCCAACCAGGTCGGCCGCATTCCGGCATTGAGCTTCAGCGGCGCTCAGGGCATCGGCGGGTTCGGGCCGTACCGCGACTTCGATCGCAACCACAACGGCTTCGTCAACCTCTCCAAGACGCTCGGCCAGCATTCCGTGCGCGCCGGCGTCACCTATAACCATTATCAGAAGACGGAGAACGCGGGAGGCGGCAACCAGGGCACGTTCAGTTTCTCCACGAACGGTGCGATTCCCCTCTGCAACACCAAGGTTCCCCCCACCAACCAACCTTGCACAACAGACCCGACGCAGGTGGCCTTCAATTTCCAGCAGTCCTTCGCCAATTTCCTGACCGGGTTCGTCAACAACTTCAACCAGACGTCGCTCGACCTGACGCCCAACATACAGAACAACTCGATTGAGGCCTATGTCCAGGACGACTGGAAAGTAATGCCCCGGTTGACCTTAAATCTTGGCGTTCGTTACTCCTACTTCCCGCAACCAGTGGACAAGAACAATCTGTTGACCACCTTCGACCCGACGTTGTACGTCGCGGCGAATGCGCCGACGCTCGATGCCAACGGGTTCCTGTGCATTCCCGGGGCTCCCTGCACTGGCGGCGTGACGCCGAACCCGAACTACAATCCTCTCAACGGCATCAGCATCAACGGGACGACCTCGCCCTTCGGCGCCAAGGTCGGCCGGACGGACAAGTACAACTTCGCGCCGCGCGTCGGTTTTGCCTACGACGTTTTCGGCAACGGCACGGCGGCTTTGCGCGGCGGTTTCGGCATCGCCTACGACACTGCGCTCTACGGCATCTACGAACAAAACACGTTCGCCAACCCGCCGTTCTTGCAGTCGCCAAACATCCCCAATACCAGCTTCGACAACCCGGCCGCGGGCACCGCGAAGCTCAACGTCAACCCAATCTCGTTGCATGCCACGGCCCCGAACTTCTCCACGCCGTACACCGAGCAATACAGCTTCGATCTGCAACAGACCCTGATGCGCAATTTGGTGTTGGACGTCGGCTACTTTGGAGAAGCGGGGAGAAACCTGCTCGGCATCGTGGACCTCAACGAGGTGCAGCCCGGCGCCTATGTTGCCGCTGGCCTGGGCACGGGCACGCCGCCGGTCATCAATAACGGCAATACTCCCAGCCTCAACCGGATCCGGCCGTTCCTTGGGTACACGGCGATCAACAGCATCCAACCGATCTTCACCTCCAACTACAACTCGCTGCAAGTCTCGCTGCAAAAGCGCTTCTCCGGCGCATCGTTGGTGGACATAAACTACACCTGGTCGCGGGCGCTGACCAACGACCAATCGGATCGCAGCACAGCGCCCCAGAACACCTACAACATCGGGGCGGAGTATGGCCGTAGCCAGTTGGACCGCAACCAGATCCTGACCGCGGACTTCGTCTACGAGCTGCCCTGGTTGCGCGAGCAGCACGGTCTTGTTGGGCGGGTTGCGGGCGGATGGGAACTCGCCGGCATCGTGTCGATGAACTCCGGCCTGCCCTTTACCGCGACCATCGGCAACGGCATCGATCCGGGTGGTCTGGGTATTCTTGGACCGAGCGCCGCAGGTCCTCGTCCCGACCAGGTGGGCGATCCGAACTCCGGGCCGAACCGCCGCAGCCTGCTTCACTTTTTCAACACTGCGGCCTTCGCCCCTGTTCCCGCAGGCGCTTTTCGTCCCGGCAACGCGCGCCGCGGAACCATCAATGGCCCTGGCTTCCAACGCTGGGACCTTTCCTTCTACAAGAATATCAAGGTGTTTGAGCGCTCCGCATTTCAATTCCGCGCCGAGTCCTTCAATACCTTCAACCACACCAACTTCGATCAAATCAGCACCTCTACGACTTCAAGCATCTACGGTCAGGTCTTTGCGGCGCGCGACGCCCGAGTTCTTCAGGTGGGCTTGAAGTTTAACTTCTAACCCTTTACGGCAACCTTAAACGGCGTCCGCTTCGGCGGACGCTGTTTAAGTTTTGCGGACTGTGCGCGAGGCGGAGAAGGGAGCCAGCAACCCGCCAGCGTCCTTTTCGCAGAAGGCTTCCCGGTCGGCGTCCACTCCGGTTTGCGTCTCCGAGACGATTTTCGCGTCTAATCGATAACAGAGGTTGCAAGAACCGCCATGGCAAACGTCACCACACTCAACGGCGTCCGCGTCATCGAAGCCAATACCGCCAGCCTGCTCGGCAAGGTGCTCTGGATCACCACTGCGGGCTTCCTGTTCACCGCGCTCGGCGCCTACCTCGCGCCGCCGACGCTCGGCATCAGCTACATGCTGGTCATCCTGCTGAACTTCGGATTGATCTTCGCCATCAGCGCCGCCGCGCGTCGCTCGTCCGCGCTCGGCCTTGTGCTCTTCTACGTTTTCACCACGCTCATGGGCGTGCAGATCAGCCCCATCCTCAACCAGTACACTCACTCCGCCGCCGGCCAGGCCATCGTCTTCCAGGCCGCCATGACCACCGCGCTCGGCATGGCGTTGATGGCGATCGTCGCGCAGTTCGCCAACTTCAACTACATGAAGGTCGGCCGCATCGCCTTCTTCGCGCTGATTGGACTGATCGTCATCGGCTTCCTCGGTATGTTCGTCCACTTCGTCAGCCCGAGCATCTACGCCTGGCTCACGCTGGCCATCTTCAGCGTCCTTCTGCTGGTGGACTTCATGCGCCTGAAGGACCGCGGCCAGCAGTACGGCCCCGTCCAAATGGCCCTCAGCATCTACCTCGACGCGCTCAACATCTTCCTCGCGCTGCTGCAAATCTTCGGTGGAGGCTCGCGCAGTCGCCGCTGACGTTTAATGCGGTAACATTTGTGTTACCTTTGAACAGTGATTGAGGTCCGAGAATATGTCGACGAACTCGGCAGAAGCCGCTACGGTCGATGGTTTGGCGACTTGGAAATTTCTACGCGTGCGCGAGTTGAGATTGCGGTCACTCGCCTGGGCTTGGGAAATCTGTCCAACATTAAATCGGTTGGCGAAGGTGTTACTGAACTAAGAATGGACTTTGGCCCCGGCTTTCGCGCTTACTTCGGACGTGACGGCGACCGGCTCATCCTTCTTCTAGGCGGTGGAACCAAGCAAGGACAGCAAAACGATATCAAGCTCGCCCGCGCGGCTTGGCGTGCATACAAAAGGCGCAAGGCCGCAGGAGAAATCTAATGGCTCTTACAAGAAGTCACAGCATAACCATCAAGGAAAATCTGGAACGCTCGCCCGGCTTCCGTCGCGAGCTTCTCCGCGAAGCCGTAAACGCGATGCTTGACGGCGAAGTCGATGTCGGCAAAGCGGTCTTGCGCGAGTACGTCAACGGCACCATCGGCTTCCCGCGTCTCGCGAAAGAAATGCAGCGCTCATCCAAGAGCCTCATGCGCATGCTGGGCCCCGACGGCAATCCGCAAGCGAAAAATCTTTTTGAAATCGTCGCCATTCTCCAGCGCAATGAAGGTGTCAGGCTGGAACTCCGCGCCGTCAAGATCGCGGCCTGACACTCGCAAGCACGTACACTGACCCAATGGCTCGTCGCTCCACCCCCGAAGCCCCTGACCCCCTCATCTGGCTTCGCGGCCTTCCCAAAGCCGAACTCCATCTCCATCTCGAAGGCTCCATCACCCCCGAAACCCTGGTCGAACTTTCGCGCGCCAACGACGCCCGTCCCCTCACTCTCGA
>JALYTE010000097.1 GCA_030854435.1 Acidobacteriota bacterium
GAGTTCTGCTTGGGCGTCAGTCCGAGAAAGGCGGCGAACTCGCGCGGGCCGGCGAAGCTGGACGTATCATGAATGGTCGCAGCCATCGCTGAGGCGGTGATCGGTGCGAAGCCGGGAATGCTCATCAGCCGGCGCGCCGTTTCGTCCTTCTGCGCGAGCTCCGCGATGGTGCGGTCAAGCCGGGCAATCGCTTCATCCAAATGATGAAGTTGATGAACGAGTTCCGCCAGCGCCTCGCATACTTCAAAGGGTATTCTCTCGTCGCAGGCCTCGATCAACCCGGCCAGATCGCGGGCGTATCGCGGCCCTTGCGGAGCGATCACGCCGATCTCGGTTAAGTGCCCGCGCAAGCCGTTCAGCAGTTGCGTTCGCTGAGCAACCAGCATCTCCCGCGCCTTGTGCCGCATCAGCGCCGCCTGGTTCTCCAGCGAGCGCACGCCGACAAATCGCATCGAAAGCCGCGTCACCGCCTCGCAGATTGCCGCAGCATCCACCGCGTCGTTCTTCTGCCGCCGCAGTAGAGTCGAGGAAAGGCGCGGTGACGCTTTTAGATGCGCTCCGTTTCCTCTCCCCGCTCATCAAACCGGACGTGCAGTTTTCCCGCATCCGGCTTTCCGACCGGCTTCATCACAAGGCGCACGTTGGCGACACTTTACGCACGCGGTTCAGCACGAGCACGCCAGGGTTTCCATGGATCTCATGAGAAAACCGTCGGACGCCACGGCCGGGCGTATTGTGTCGTCTGCGCAGAAAGGCGAGCACGCGGTCGAAGACGTGTCGATCAACGGCCTGATGGGCCGTGGCTAGAGAGCCATGGCTGAAGTAAGCGGCCCAGCCGCCCAGGAGGCGATTGAGACGCGCCCGAACTGCCAACCACGCCCCCTTGTTGCCCGGCGTCAGCAGCTCGCTGACCTTCCTCTTGATCCGCAGCACGCTTTTCTTGGACGGAGCCGCACCCAGATACCACCGTCCCCCGTTCGGGAAACGGCGCGGTCCGAGCGTGTAGCCAAGGAAGTCGAAGCTTTCGCGCCGAGCATCTTTCACAGAGGTCTTCGCCTCGTTGAGTGTCAGCCCGAGTTTCGCCATCACTGCTTTCGTCCACGCCAGGGCCTCCGCCGCGTGTCCGCGGCTGAGAATGACGAAGTCGTCGGCATAGGACACGATATACGCGCGGAACGCCTCGCACCGTCCGCTGAGACGCCAGTGCTTCAGAAAGCGGTTCATGTAGATCACGGAGAGCATCGGGCTGATGACCCCACCTTGCGGCGTGCCACGCGCGCTGCTCTTACCGCTACTCATGCGCCGTCTTCCTTTGCCATCCCGCTCTTCCACCGGCGACTTCAGCCACAGCTTGATCAGCCGCAGCACCTGCCGGTCGACGATGCGTCGGGCCACCGACTTGAGGAGGTCCGGATGCGGGATCGTGTCGAAGTATTTCGACAAATCGGCGTCAACAACGTCAGTGTAGCCCCGGCACATAAGCCGGTGCGTCTCCTTGACGGCATCGACCGCACTCCGACGCGGGCGATACCCATAAGCGCCATCCTCGAAGTCCGCCTCGAAAATCGGTTCCAACACAATCTTGGCGGCGGTCTGCGCCACCCGGTCCCGAATCGTCGGGATGCCAAGCGGACGTTCGCCGCCGCCCGGCTTCGGGATCATTACCCGCCGCACCGGATCGGGTTGGTAGGTCTTCGTGACGAGTTCGTTGCGCAGGCTTGCCAACCATGCTTCCAAACCCGACGCATCAATTTGCTCGAAAGTCATCCCATCCACCCCTGGCGCTCCGGCGTTAGCCCGGACCAGCGCGTAGGCGTGGTGCAGAATGTCCTCACGGCAAATCTTGTCGTAGAGCACGTAGAAGCGGAAGTTGGGCTCCGCCTTCGCCTTGCAATAGAGCTTTCTCTGAAGGCTCCTGATCTTATCGGGCGTTCCAAGGCTCATCGCCAATCTACCCTGTACCTTGCCGTCTTCAAAAGCATGCCTGAAGTCAGGGCCCTTCCCTCCGCCGGAGTTACCCGGCCTCAACGGTACTACGACCCTGTCCGACTCCCGCCCGGTCCATCGACATGTTCAATGTTGAAGGCGCGACCTTCGACCAGGACGGGTCTCCCC
>JALYTE010000112.1 GCA_030854435.1 Acidobacteriota bacterium
CGTGAAGCTCGGAGGGCTCGCGCCGCAGAGGCTCGCCGTGCTCGAAGACATCACGCTCGCTCGCCGCATGAAGGCCGCGGGGATGCGGCAACGCGTCGCGTTCGCGCCGGGGATGGTGCTGGTGCATTGGGCGGCGGGTGCGAATGGATTGATGCGCGTGATGAGCAAGAACCTGTTTTCCGTTTTCAATTTTCGGGCGGCGCTGGCGCTGGCGGCTTGCTTGTGGATTGTCGTGTTTTGCCTCGCGCCGATGGCGGGGCTGTTCTGGTGGTGGACTCTGGTTCCGGGGCTGCTGGTGGTGGCCTGCGTGTCGGTGACATATCGGCTGTGTGGCGCAGTGAGCCTGATTCCGGCGCGGTATGCGTGGGCATTTCCGCTGGGGGCGCTCGCGTTGATTTATGCCGTCGCGCGGTCGATGGCGGTGGTGTGGAAAGACGGCGGTGTGAGGTGGCGGGGGACGCTTTATCCGTTGCGGGAGTTGCGGCCACATAATAGTCCGTTACGGTGGGCGGCGGCGGTAAAGGGGTCTCGTACGTTACCCACCTCTTCAATGGGTGCGAACCAAAATAGAAATGAATGAAACGATGAACAAGCTACGCTCTATAGTCGCGCCGCTCTGCATCTTTTCTTCGACGCCTTTCATGGGCCAGGAGAAAAGCGGGTCTGTAGCCGATCTCATTTTGACCCCATGCAAACATCTGGACTGTGAACCGGATCCGTCCCAGCGCCGATGCTGTCGCCTTTATTGGAGACCGCATTGTTGCCGTCGGCACGGCCGCTGAGATCGACCGATGGCGCGGAGCATAGACCAGCATGGCAAGCTCATGCTTCGCAGCTTCGACGACGCGCACGCCCATTTTTGGATGGGGGCTTCAACCTTGCAAGCATCGACCTGCATGAGACGCATTCGCCGCAGGAGTTCGCCCGAAAGTTTGCCATCTATGTGCGCGACAAGAAGCTCAAGAGCGGCGAGTGGATCGTCGGCGGAGACTGGGACGAACCTGCATAAAGTGAAGGTGAAACTTACCCTCGTCCGCGGCAAAGTGGTTTACGGTCGGGCCGAATAGCGGTGTAGTCTAAGCTGGCAATCTCACATGCCCTACGGAGTCTGCCACACGATTCGCTTCGCTCCGTCCATCAGCTTCAGTTGCGGCTTTCCGTTCACGATTGAAAAATCGAGCGTTCCCGTCCGGTGCGAACTCTTGTTGTCGACTTCTCGAATTACGACGCTGAAATTTCCTTCCGGAGTATACTTCGTTATCGCAAAAGGAGCGCTGTCAACGCCTGCCATATACGCAAGATTGGGCATGCCGTTATCGAAAAGATTTAGTGCGGCGCGCGCCTTTCCCGTAGCGTCATAAAGATAAATGTCCGGCGCTCCGCTCTCTTCCTCCAAAAAGAACGCGGCCCTCTTGCGACGCTGTTTATCGAACATCGTAAGCGCTGGAACGTCTTGCTCCGAAGATAGCCTAGCGATTGTATGGTTGGCGCTATCCACCACGGTGATCGAGTGCGTTGTAATACCGGACACAGGCCGCTGAGCCATCCACTTTACTGTGGCCACCGAGGCTAGGACGCTGATTCCAATGGTTAACAATGCTGCGGCATACAACGCAAGCGAACTTCGATTCAGATTCACGGTGCTCTCATTTTCCAGGCTTCTACCAGTTGCTGGCCGTAGCGCTTCTGAACGTAGTCGTCGAGGATGACCTGGAACTCTTCGACGATGTGATCGCCCTTGAGGGTGGTCACGAACTCGCCGTCGATGTAGACAGGAGCTTTCGGGTCCTCGAATGT
Organism: Acidobacteriota bacterium; assembly: GCA_030854435.1. GTDB lineage: Bacteria > Acidobacteriota > Terriglobia > Terriglobales > Acidobacteriaceae > Granulicella. The sequence continues at coordinate 1,798 of JALYTE010000112.1, forward strand.
TCCGGGCAGCGAGATGCCGATGTTGGCGTGCTTGCTCTCGCCGGGGCCGTTGACGATGCAGCCCATGACCGCGAGCTTGAGTTCTTCGACGCCGGGGTACTGCTTCTTCCACACCGGCATGGATTCAACCAGGTAGTTCTGGATGCGCTCGGCGAGTTCCTGGAAGTAGGTGCTGGTGGTGCGGCCGCAGCCGGGGCAGCTTGTGACCTGTGGCATGAAGCTGCGGATCGAAAGCGATTGCAGAATCTGTTGCGCGCAGCGGACTTCTTCGGAGCGGTCGCCGCCGGGGGTGGGCGTGAGCGACACGCGAATGGTGTCGCCGATGCCCGCCAGCAGCAGCGGCGAGAGGCCGGCGGTGGACGAGACGACGCCTTTCATGCCCATGCCCGCTTCGGTGAGGCCGAGGTGCAGAGTGTAGTCGCAGCGACCGGCGAGTTCGGTGTAGACGTCGATGAGATCGCGGACGCCGGAAACTTTGGCGGAGAGGATGATTTGGTCGCGGCGCAGGCCGTAGCGTTCCGCCGCCGCCGCGTTGTCGAGCGCGGACACGACCATCGCTTCCATCATCACGTCGCGGGCTTCGAGCGGCTCGGCGAGTTGGGAGTTGTCGTTCATCATTTTGGTCAGCAGCGCCTGGTCGAGCGAGCCCCAGTTGACGCCGATGCGCACGGGCTTCTGGTGCTTGACGGCGACTTCGATCATGGTGCGAAAGTTGTCGTCGTCCTTGCGACCGATGGAGCAGTTGCCGGGATTGATGCGGTACTTGGCGAGCGCGGCGGCGCAGTCGGGATATTTGGTCAGAAGCTGATGGCCGTTGTAGTGGAAGTCGCCGACGATGGGCGTGTTCCAGCCCCTGGCCTGGATGCCGTCGACGATGTACGGGACGGCTTTGGCGGCGGCGTCGTTGTTGACCGTGATGCGGACGAGTTCCGAGCCTGCGCGGGCCAGTGCGGCGACTTGCTGGACGGTCGCTTCGATGTCGGCGGTGTCGGTGTTGGTCATCGACTGCACGACGATGGGAGCGCCGGAGCCGACGCGGACGCCACCTACGTTGACGGTGACGGATTTTCGGCGGTGAATGGCGGGCATAAGACTAATGCTAGTTTATCATTTCGTCATCGTTTTTAACGCATTACGGAGGCGCGCGAATGGGTGCGAAGAAGAAGTCTGCAACTACATCGCCAGAAACGGTTGAGCGCCAGATCGACGGTTTTATCGATAAGTTCGATTCGGCGATGGCCAAGCGCATTCGCGAGGTTCGGGCTGCGCTTCGCAAGCGTTTTCCTACGGCGATTGAAATGGTCTACGACAATTACAACTTTTTCGTGATCGGCTATTCGCCGACCGACAAGCCGACGGATTACATCGTTTCTTTGGCGGCGAACTCAAAGGGCGTCGGATTGAGCTTCAACCACGGCGCGGATTTGCCCGACCCGCATGGCGTTCTGCAAGGCAGCGGAAGCCAGAACCGCTTTGTCAGACTGACGAATGGCGCGGCGACCCTGAAAGACCCGCATGTCGCACAGGCGATCGACGCGGCGGTTGCGATTGCGGAGGCATTGCCCGTGCAGAAGGGTCATACAGTGGTCAGGTCGATCTCCGCGAAGCAACGGCCGCGACGGTAGAGGCAAAAAGTAGATTCCCTTCGGGAATGACAGAAAGAAAAGCAAGCGCAACGGCAAAGCGCTTGCCGAGATTGCCGCATCAGCCCTCGCTGTGCTCGCGCACGTTGCGGAGGATGCGGCGGACTTTCTTGGGCGAGATGCTGAGGGTCTTTGAGACTTGAGTTACGTTCTTGCCGCTGCGCAGCCAGACCTTCGGAATGACGAGCTCGGCAAACTCCTCCTGGACTTGCTGAAAGGTCTTGTCGCCGAGTTGACCGTCGGACCAGAGGCGCAGGGTTTCCTCGATTCGGGTGGCGCCGAGCAGCTTCGATTTGAGATCGCCGAGCGTCCGCAGCAAGTGGTCGCGGTCGTCCGAACTGAGCAGCGCGGTGGCCTTGCTGGCGTAATCTTTCGCGACCTGCCAATCGCGGAAATAGTCGTCCGTCGCGGCCATTCCGCGGGCGATGTAGGCCTCCGCGAGCAGACGCTTGTTCTGCGTCTTGAGCGCGAGTTCGATGGCGCTCTCCGCGTGCTGGACGGCGAGGTTGGCATGCAGCGCGATGTCCTGCTCCTCGCCCACCTGTTCTTCGGCGCGCGCCAGCGAGACGGACGATTGCACAATTTGAGCGCGCGCCATCAGGATGAGGTCGAGCTTCTCTTCGCCCAGCGCGAGCGCCGTGTGCGCGGCGGTCTCGGCTTGGTCGATGTCTCCGCTTTCGAGATGGATGTGCGCCGCATTGACGAGCACTGAGCCCGTGCCGCCTTGATGATGGTGCAGCGCGTAGATTTCGCCCGCCTGGCCGAGTAGAACGAGCGCCTCGCCCAGGATTTTGAGCGATTTGGCATGGACTGCGCCGACCGCGCTTTCGCCGCCTTGTCGCGGGCGCAGGCCAAGCGCGATCAGCCGCTTCACATAGGCTGCGTTCACCAGCGCGCGGGCCAGATTGGGGTGCTCGGGATACCTTTTCCGATAAATGGAAATGGCGGACTCGAAGTGGCCGAGAGCGCGAGTGTATTCGCCCGACCGGCGCACGAAGCGTCCGCGCGCGGACTCGATATTGCCGAGCGACAACGCGTGTCCCGTCGGCTTGAGAACTTTTTCAGCCGCGTCGAGAAGTTGAAAAGCGTAGGGCCGGTCGCCGCGCTGAAACGCGAGCCAGCTTTCATGAATCTGCGTGACGGCGACGAGCCGGGGCGCCTTGGCGTGGACCGCGATTTCCTGCGCTCGCAGGATGTGGGCGAGGGCGTGTTCGTAGTCGCCGAGCTTGCGGTGCACGCGACCTTTCCAGAAATTTCCGAGGAAGACGAGATAGTCCGGCAAGACGGGTTCGCCCGCGCGCAAAACCAGATCGAGCATGCCGATGCTGTCCTCGAACTGCTCGCTGGCCATGGTGCGAAATGAATCGAACAACTTGAGTCGGAAGAAATCCAGGACCTGAAGCCGTTCCTGGTCGACGCTGGAGAGGCCGGCGGCAACTTCGTCGAGAAAGTCGAGGTCGCGGTAGCCGAGGTCCGTCCATTGCGCCAGGCAGAGAAGAAATTGAAGCGCGTCGGGCGTGCCGATATCGAGCTTCGGCGACCCTTTAAAGGCCTCGTCGAGCAGCGCGAAACCTTCGCGGACGTTGCGATGGACGAGTGCGCGCTCAAGCTGTGGGACCAGCGCGGTGGCGTTGAGTTTCCTGAGCATGGTCGAACTATAGTCCAAATGCACCCTGGGTATCCATACGCCCGTGTCCGAATCGGACGGGGGGAGGTTGCTTGGACTGTGTGCGGTCGCCTAATGTGCTTGGAGTCGGCTTGCGCGCTCGAAAGCGCTGCGGCACTGTGTTCAATTTCTTCTGAGGTGCTGGAATGGTCGGTCTTCAAAGCAGCGTATACCGATTTGGCAGCGGTGCGGTAGACGGCGACGGATCCATGAGCGCCCTGCTGGGCGGCAAAGGAGCGGGACTCGCCGAGATGACGCGGATGTCCGTGCCCGTCCCTCCCGGATTCACCATCACCACGGACGTTTGCCGCCAATACATGGAGGCCGGCGCGCTCACTGCGGACCATCGTTCTGAAATCGCCGAGGGTCTGCAGTGGCTCGAAAGCCAGGCTGGAAAACGTTTCGGCGACGCGGCTGATCCGCTGCTGGTCAGCGTTCGTTCGGGCGCGCCCGTGTCCATGCCGGGCATGATGGACACCATTCTCAACGTTGGATTGAACGACGCGTCGGTGATTGGCCTGGCCGCGATAAGTGGGTCGGAGCGTTTCGCATTTGACTCGTACAAGCGCCTGCTGCAAATGTTCGGCTCGGTCGTGCTGGGCGTTCCGAAGACCGCTTTCGAGCAAGCCAGCCACGCCCTTCGCGCCGCGTCCGCGTCAACAAATGACGTGCAGGTGTTGCGCAGCGAAATCGAAGCCTTCAAAGCGGTCATCGAGCAACACACTGGCAGCGCTTTCCCACAGCAGCCGGCGCAACAGCTTACGATGGCCGTCGAAGCCGTTTTTCGTTCGTGGCACAGCGAACGCGCCCGGTTTTACCGGGGTCTGAACCACATTTCGGAAGCGATGGGAACGGCCGTCACGGTGCAGGCGATGGTGTTCGGCAACCGCGGGCTGGACAGCGGGACCGGCGTCGGCTTCACGCGCAATCCATCGACGGGCGCGCCCGGCGTCTTCGGCGAATACCTCGCCAACGCGCAGGGCGAGGACATCGTCGCCGGCATTCGCACACCCACGCCGATTGCCGAACTCTCCGGCCAGATGCCCGAGGTGTATGGCGAGTTGGCGGGCCTGGTGGAGCGGTTGGAGGAGCACTACAAGGACACCCAGGACTTCGAGTTCACCGTCGAAAGCGGCAAGCTTTTCTTGCTGCAAACGCGGTCGGCAAAGCGGTCTGCCCTCGCCGCCGTGCGCATCGCGGTGGAGATGGCCGACGCCGGTCTCATCACGCGCGAAGAGGCCATCCACAGGGTGAAACCTTCGAGCCTGGTGGAGGTGCTTTCGCCGCAGCTCGACCTGAGCGTCGGCGATCCAGTCGCGCTCACCACTGGTCTGGCGGCTTCGCCCGGCGCCGCCGTCGGTGTGGTCGCACTTTCGGCGAACCGCGCGGTCGCGATGAACGCGGCCGGTGCGACCGTCATCCTCGTGACGCAGGACACGACCGCGGAAGACATCCACGGCATGGCCGCATCGGTCGGCTTCCTGACGGCACGCGGAGGCGCTACCAGCCACGCCGCCGTGGTCGCGCGCGGCATGGGCAAATGCTGCATCACCGGCGCCAAGGAGATTTCGATCGACGAGGCCAAAGGCGAGCTCTACATCGGCGACGCCACGTTGCGCGAGGGCGATTGGCTGTCGCTCGAAGGCAGCACGGGCCGGGTGTTCGCGGGCCAGGTGCCGCTGCGCGCGGCCAGCGAAGACCATCCTGAGCTCGACCGGCTTCTGGAGTGGGCGCTCGCGACCAAGACCTGTGCGGTCCGCGCCAATGCGGACACGCCCGCCGATGCCACCGCCGCGCGCGCCGCCGGGGCCGTCGGAATCGGCCTGTGCCGCACCGAGCACATGTTCTTCGCCTCCGACCGCCTGGCCCATGTGCGCTCCATGATTCTCGCCAACTCGGTGGCCGAACGCGTCAAGGCGCTCGAAGTTTTACAGCCCATGCAGCAGCGCGACTTCGAGGAAATTTTTCGGACGATGTCGCCGCTTCCGGTGACGATTCGCCTGCTCGATCCGCCGCTGCACGAGTTCCTGCCGTCCATCGCGGAGGTCAACGCCGACATCGCGACGGCGCGCGCGGACGAAAACTGGGAGCACGCCGTGGCGCTCGAAACCGTGCGCCAACGCGTCGAATCGCTCACCGAAACCAACCCCATGATGGGCCATCGCGGTTGCCGGCTGAGCCTCACCTACCCGGAGATTCTGGAGATGCAGGTCAGGGCCATCCTGCTGGCCGCGCTCACCGTCTCCGCCGAAGGCTTTGCGCCGTCGCCGGAGATTATGGTCCCGCTGGTGGCGTGCGAAGAGGAGATGCGCAAGCTGGCCGAGATGATCCACGTTACGGCCTCGAACTTGTTTCTCGAGCGCGGAAAAAGCGTGAGCTATAAAGTCGGCACGATGATCGAGTTGCCGCGCGCGGCGGTGTGCGCCGGGCCGATTTCCAAGCATGTCAGTTTCATTTCGTTCGGCACCAACGACCTGACGCAGATGACTTACGGCTTCTCGCGCGACGACGCCTACAGCTATCTGGACAGCTACATCACGCAAGGCATTCTGAAAACCGACCCGTTCGTCACCATCGACCAGGAGGGCGTCGGTGCGTTGGTGCGCATGGCCGTCGAGAGCGTTCGCGCGTTGAACCCGCTGATTAAAATCGGCGTCTGCGGAGAGCACGGCGGCGACCCGGACTCCATTCAGTTTTTCAAGACGCTGGGTCTCGACTATGTGTCGTGCTCGCCGTCGCGTCTGCGCATCGCTCAGTTGGCGGCGGCGCAGTCGGCAAGCTTCGCCTAAGAGCCTGTTCACGATCTCTGTTTAGGCCCGTAGCCCCTGTCATCTCGACCGAAGCTGCGGGTCTCTCCACTCCGGCGCAAAAAACGCGCCTCCGGTCGAGATGACAATTTTTGGAGAAAGCCAAGAGAGATCGTGAACAAGTTTTTAATGAGAAGGATGGTGGCCCGGGGCAGAGTCCAACTGCCGACCTTCGCGTTAGGAGTGCGCTGCTCTATGCATCTGAGCTACCGGGCCACTTATGGCCAGTGTATCGTGCGGCGTTTGGAACTCTCTCCAAGTGCGCCCCAGCCTGGCGTGGAGATGGATAGGTTTGCGCTGCCGGGGTATCATCGGTTTGTGCTGAAATACTCGATTGTCGTGCCGTTTCATAACGAAGAAGAGAATGTCACGGTGCTCTACGACCGCGTAAAGCATGTGATGGAGCATGTCGGCGGCAGCTTTGAGTTGGTGTTTGTCGACGATGGCTCGCGCGATCGGACGTACCGTTTGCTGGAAGAAATCGCAGGAGTGGATTCGCGCGTGCTGGTGGTAAAGCTGCGGCGCAATTTTGGGCAAACGTCGGCGCTGGCGGCGGGGTTCGATCATGCGTCGGGCGAGTATGTGCTGGCGATGGACGGCGACCTGCAACACGATCCCGGCGAGATTCCGGGGTTCCTCGCAAAGCTCGAAGAAGGCTACGACGTAGTGAGCGGATGGCGCGCACAGCGTGCGGACGGCGTGCTGCGCAGGTTTCCTTCGCGTGTGGCCAACTGGATGATGGCGCGACTGTCGGGCGTGGACATTCACGACTTCGGAACGACGTTCAAGGCCTATCGCCGTGAAGTGATCCAGGGCATTCCCTTGTATGGCGAGATGCATCGCTTCATCCCGGCGCTGGCGAGCTGGTACGGCGCGAGCATCTGCGAGGTCCCGATTTCCAGCCCAGCGCGCGTCTCGGGCACGAGCCACTACGGCATCGGGCGCACGTTTCGCGTCTTCTTCGACTTGATGACGATCCGGTTTTTGCTGAAATACATGACGCGACCGCTACATTTCTTTGGCGGCGTTGGGGCGTTGGGCATGATCTCGGGCGGAGGCCTGGCGCTGTGGCTGCTCACGCACAAATTGCTGACGGGACACGATGTCGGCGATGAGCACGGGCCGCTGTTCATCATTGCCGCGGTGCTGATTCTCGGAGGCATCCAGATGATCGGCGTGGGGTTGCTGGGCGAACTTCAGGTGAGGCATTTCTTTGCGCATTCACAACAGACGCCGTACACGGTCGATCGCGTGGTGCGGATGAAGCCGTCTGAGCAGCAGGTCAGCTAGCCAGCGAGTTAGCAAATTATGGAAACTCTGATTAAGTCCGGCGACATTCCTCCAGGGCTAAAGGCCGCCATCTTTTCGTGCGGTTTACCGCGGGCTGAAGCCCGCTACTACTCCAGCGAGAAGCGCGTTCGGACTGAATCAGAGCTTCCTTAACGAGTCAGAGAAACGGGGTCAGGGTATGCAGGCGATTCAGATTGCGAAGACGGGCGGGGCGGAGGTGCTCGAATATGTCGAGATGCCAACGCCGGTGGCGGCTGCGGGGCAGGTGCTGGTTAAGATCGAGGCTTCGGGCGTCAACTTCATCGACACCTATTTGCGCGAGGGACGCTATCCGGTGGCGTTGCCGTTTGTTCCGGGACAGGAAGCGGCGGGCGTGGTCGTCGCGTTGGGCGAGGGTGTGACAGGCTTTCGCGAAGGCGACCGTGTTGCGTGGACGGGAACGCGCGGAACGTACGCGGAGTTTGCGTGCGCGCCCGCAAGTGAGCTGTTGCATGTGCCTGCGGGGATGAGTTTGGAACAGGCCGCGGCGGCGCTGACGCAGGGCTTTACCGCGCACTATCTCGCGCACGACACGTATGCGATACG
>JALYTE010000162.1 GCA_030854435.1 Acidobacteriota bacterium
GCGATGATACCCTGAGGCCATCAGATGATCGATATTCACCACCACCTGCTGTTCGGCCTCGACGACGGCCCACCAGACCTCGAAACATCCATAGCGATGGCGAAAATAGCGGTGGAAGACGGCATCACCGACGTCGTCTGCACGCCCCACGCCAACGGCACGTACGACTACGATCCCACACTCAACGCGGAGCGCATTGCGGCCCTCCGCGACGCGCTCGCCGCCGAAGTTATCCCCCTGACCCTCGGCATGGGCTGCGACTTTCACCTCAGCTACGACAACATTCAGGACGCGATCTCCCACCCGGCAAAGTATTCCATCAACGCCACCGGCAACCTGCTCGTCGAGCTCCCGGACTACGGCCTTCCCCAAACTCTCACCGAAACATTCTACGAAATGCGACTCGCCGGCCTCACGCCCATCCTCACCCACCCTGAGCGCAACCCCACGTTGCAAAAAGACGCCGCCCGATTGGCCGAATGGGTGCGCAACGGCCTGCTGCTGCAAGTCACCGCCAGCTCCGTGCTCGGCCACATGGGCCGCGCAGCCGAGCAGATGAGCCACCGCCTGCTCGCCGACCGCTGGGTCCACGTCCTCGCCACCGACGCCCACAACACCACCACCCGTCTCCCGCGCATGAGCGCGGCCCACGCCGCCGTCGCCAAGCGTTACGGCACAAACTACGCAAACCTGCTCTGCACCGAAAACCCCCGCGCCATCTTCGCCGGCACAACCCTCGGCCTACAAGAAGAGCCGCTCCACCTCTCCGACGACAACGCGGAAAACCCAAGCTGGTGGCAACGCGTGCTCCGCCGCTGACTACGTATCGTTGCCGTTGCTTTCTGTCATTCCCGAAGCGAACCTGCTGCTGCTCTTGCTCTCGCTTTTCTTTCTGTCATTCCCGAAGGGAACCTGCTGTTGTATTTGCCGTTGCTGTTGCCGTTGCTTTTCTTTCTGTCATTCCCGAAGGGAACCTGCTGTTGTATTTGCTGTTGCTCTTGCCGTTGCTTTTCTTTCTGTCATTCCCGAAGGGAACCTGCTGTCGCCTTCGCTCGCTATTCCCTATTCCCTGCTCACCGCACCAACCCACCATCGACTGCCGGCAACTGCACCGTAACGAAATGCGCTCCGGTTGCAAAAAACAAGACTGCCATCTGCCATTGCTGCATCGGTTTCTTGTGCCAAAATGCTCACGGTTCGCCGTTGACTAGCGATAATCGAAGTGCCGCTTGAGCCTCAGAAACAGCGTCTCATAGAACTTGAAACTCAACACGGCCACTCCAATCACCAGCCCCGCCGCCACCAGCCAACTCAGCACCGCGGCCACCTGCCACCAACGCAACACCTGCGCCACTTGGCCTTCAATCAATTTATACAACGGCCGAAACCACAGCAGATGCAGCATATAGATTCCGTAGCTGTACCTTCCAAAGAACCGCAGCGCCGGATGCCCCAGCAATCGCCCACTGCCTTTGCGCTGGGTCCACGCAATCAGCCCGCACGCCGCCACGGCGATCAACGTGTACCCGGCGGTCTGCACGAACCAACCACGCTGCCAGTCCAAGCCCCTGAACCGCACCGCAAAACCCGCGACCCCAACGAACGCCATCCCGGCGACCACCGGGATCCACCGAACAGCCCCCTCCCGCACCTCCAGACGCTTCGACCGCAACAACAACGCCAGCGCTCCGCCCAGCAAAAGCGTGTCCGCGCGACACGCCGTAAAGCAGTAAACGAACCACGGAGAAACGCCCACCCCCATCAGCACGATGCGTAAAATCAATGCCGCCCCGCTCAGCGCAAACGCCACCTTCGTCAGCCGCGTCACGTCCCGCAGCCAGAACACCATCAGCGGCCACACCAGATAAAACTGCTCCTCGACCGCCAGCGACCAGTACGGATTGAGGTTCACGCCATGCGCCAGCCGGTAGTGGTCCAGCGGAACGCCGATCCCCGTGTTCTGCAAATAAAACAGCAGCAACGGCAGCATTGCGCCCCACGCAAAATGCAGCAGCGGCGTCAGCAACACCAGCACAACGATGACCCCGTAATACAAGGGAAATATCCGCAGAAAACGCCGCGCATAAAAATTCTTAAGAAAATGCGTCGACTCGACCGTGTCCACCAGAATGCCCGTAATCAGAAACCCGCTCAGCGCGAAGAACAAGTCCACGCCCACCCAGCAACTCCCCGTCACCGCCAGCATTGCCGGAGTGAAGCGGTTGCTTGCGGGCAGCGGTATCTGCCAGTGGTGCAACAGCACCAGCAGGATCGCAATCCCGCGCACCCCGTCGAGCGCCGCATTGTGCTTCTTCTCCGGGTGCGTGACCGCCGCCATCGCCGCTACGGGCCGCACGACGCTCCCCACCTACAGCCCCAACCCACCATCCACCGCCATCAACTGCCCCGTAATAAAGTGCGGCCCCGTCGCAAAAAACAGCACCGCCGCCGCCACGTCCTCCACGCTGCCATTGCGCTGCATCGGCGTCTTGGCCGCGAAGTGCTCGTAGCCCGCGTCCACTTCGCTCGTGACGATCATCCCCGGCGCCACGCAGTTCACGCTGATCTCCGGCGCCCAAGCCTTCGCCATGGTCTGCGACAACATGTGCAGCGCCGCCTTCGACGTGCAGTAGTGCGCGTGCGTCGACCACGGATGAATCCCCCCCATCGACCCAATGTTGACGATGCGCCCCTTCGCCGCTTTCAACGCCGCATGAACCGCCTTCGCCACCAGAAACGGCCCCCGCGTATTGGTCTCGAACATCGCGTCCCACTGCCCCACGGAAATCTTTTCCAGCGCCTCGGTCTCGAACGCGCCCGCGTTGTTCACCAGCAAATCCAGCCCGCCGAACTCCCCCAGAACTTCATCGGTCGCTTCCGCCACGCTGCCTTCATCGCGCACATTGCAAGCCACGGCAAATGCGCCCACACCCAACACCCGCAGATTCGCCACCGTCTGCGCCGCGTCCTCACCCGACCCGCGATACGTAATCGCCACGTCCGCTCCGGCCTGCGCCAACGCCAGCGCGAGCGCGCGCCCAATGCGTTTTGCCCCTCCGGTCACGAGCACCTTTTTCCCGCTCAGCGGATTGGCATCCAGGCTCACTGCGGTGTAACCGGCGTCACAGCAGCAGGCGGCGCATTTGGGCCCGTCGTCGGCGCTACAGGCTTCTTCGGCTTCGCCAGCGGCGGAGGCTCCTGCACGCCCACTGGCCGCTGCGACGCCTTGCCATCGTTGTCTTGATACACCGAAACCTGCGCGCGCGGCTTAACCATCTTGATCAACACGCTCTTCTGATCGCCCGGCACATCGAACTCCGACGCAGCAGTCGCATAGCCGTCCGCAATCACCTGCACCGTCACATGGCTTCCAATTTCGATAATGTCGATCTTGGCATTGCCATCGGGATCGGTCTTGATCTCCAGGCTACCTTGCAGCTTCCCTTGACGGCTCGCGCGGAAAACCACGGCCGCATTGCTGATAGGCTTCCCATTCGACGCCTTCTCGACCGTCACGGTAATGTTTGCGGCCGGGGCCAACGGTTTGTAGTTGCGGCCATGACGCTCGGTCTGACCGGGTGCCGAAACTGTGAGAGCCAGCATCAGAATGCTGCCTGCGATGAAAGTGCCACGTCTAACGAGGCTCTGATTAATTGTTCTTCCGGAGTAGCAGCGGGCTTCAGCCCGCGGTAAACCGCCTGAAAGACGATGGGCTTTAGCCCCGGAGGGAATGCCCAGCGACTTAATCAGGCCTTCTCTAAAGAAACGGGCGAAACTCGCGGAAATCATGGCCTGATTCTACCCCCTCCAGGCAACGATCCGCACCTTTTCGGAATCTGAGCGACCTCCACTCACATTTCACTCGTAATTACTTGACTTCGACCGCCAGGAAGCCTACATTAGCACTCAGGAGCCGAGAGTGCCAGCCACTCATCGCAGCCCCCTGATTCTCTAACCCACCATAACCACAAGGAGAAGCACCAAATATGGCCAATTCATTCACACCGCTGCACGACCGCATCCTGGTTCGCCGACTCGAAGAAGGCGAAAGCATCCGTGGCGGCATCATCATCCCCGACTCTGCCAAAGAAAAGCCCCAGCAGGGCGAAGTCATCTCCGTCGGCAAGGGCAAGTCCAACGACGAGGGCAAAGTCTTCCCGCTCGACGTCAAAGCCGGTGACACCATCCTCTTCGGCAAGTACTCCGGCGCCGAGATCAAGCTCGACGGCGAAGACCTCCTCATCATGCGCGAAGAAGAAGTCCTCGGCATCCTCAAAAAATAAACCTGCGCGGACGGGCGAGAGGCGGCTGCGCCGCATTCTTCGCTCGCTGTTAGAAAGAATGGTCGGTCACGGCTTCAATCGCGACCATATCGGGCACGAACGGTAGGTCACGACTTCAATCGCGACCATATCGGGCACGAACGGTAAGTCACGGCTTCAATCGCGACCATATCGGGCACGAACAGTAGGTCACGGCTTCAGCCGTGACATTAATTCAACCTAAGATTCGGGGCTTTAGCCCCTGCGGTACATCGACGCGGCACCCCTGTCGCGAGGAGAAAGAAAACAATGGCAAAGCAAATTCTGCATGGAGAAGATTCGCGTCAGGCGATCCTGCGTGGCGTCAACATTCTCGCCAACGCTGTCAAGGTAACGCTCGGCCCCAAGGGCCGCAACGTCGTCATCGAAAAGAAGTTCGGCTCGCCCACCATCACTAAGGACGGCGTCACCGTCGCCAAGGAGATCGAGCTCTCCGACGGCCTCGAAAACATGGGCGCGCAAATGGTCAAGGAAGTCGCTTCCAAGACCTCCGACGTCGCCGGCGACGGCACCACAACCGCAACCGTTCTCGCCCAGGCCATCTATCGCGAAGGCGTCAAGACGGTCGCCGCCGGCGCCAACCCCATGGCCCTCAAGCGCGGCATCGACAAGGCGGTCGAGGCCATCATCGGCAAGCGCAACTCCGACGGCGTCGCGGTCGGCGGCGCGCTCTCCGAGCTGTCCAAACCCGTCTCCGGCGACATGATCGCGCAGGTCGGCACCATCTCCGCCAACTCCGACGCGCAGATCGGCACCATCATCGCCGAAGCCATGAAGAAGGTCGGCAAGGACGGCGTCATCACCGTCGAAGAGTCGCGCACCATGGAAACCCAGCTCGACGTCGTCGAAGGCATGCAGTTCGACCGCGGCTACCTCTCGCCCTACTTCGTCACTGATGCCGAGCGCATGGAAGCCGCGCTTGAGAACCCCTACATCCTCATCTACGAGAAGAAAATCTCGTCCATGAAGGACCTTCTCCCCTTGCTCGAACAAATCGCCCGCACTGCCAAGCCGCTGCTCATCATCGCAGAGGACGTAGACGGCGAAGCGCTCGCGACCCTGGTGGTCAACAAGCTGCGCGGAACGTTGAACGTGGCCGCAGTCAAGGCCCCCGGCTTCGGCGATCGTCGCAAGGCGATGCTCGAAGACATTGCCACCCTCACCGGCGGCAAGGCCATCACTGAAGACCTCGGCCTCAAGCTCGAGGGCGTCAAGATCGAAGACCTCGGCACCGCCAAGCGCATCACCATCGACAAGGACAACACCACCATCATCGACGGCGGCGGTGAAGACTCCAAAATCGCCGGTCGCGTGAAGGAAATCCGCAGCCAGGTCGAAAAGACCACCTCCGACTACGACCGCGAGAAGCTCCAAGAGCGCCTCGCGAAACTCGTCGGCGGAGTCGCCGTCATCAAGGTCGGTGCAGCCACCGAAACCGAGATGAAGGAAAAGAAGGCCCGTGTCGAAGACGCCATGCACGCCACTCGCGCGGCGGTCGAAGAAGGCATCGTCCCGGGCGGCGGAGTCGCGCTGATTCGCTGCTGCACAGCGGTCGAAGATCTGGCCAAGACCCTGGAAGGCGACGAGAGGATCGGCGCCAACATCATCCGCCGCGCCATTGAAGAG
>JALYTE010000174.1 GCA_030854435.1 Acidobacteriota bacterium
GAGTTCGCGCGCGAGGCGGAGGGCTTCGCGTCCGTTGGCGGCTTGGGCGACGACGCCGATGTCGGGTTCGAGTTCGAGCAGGGCGGCGAGCGCGCCGCGCAGCATGGTCTGGTCTTCGGCGAGCAGGCCGCGGATTTTACTTGCGGCTGCTGTCATCCTGTGCGGCTCTCTGCGTGTGCGGGCAGGGCGATCAGGAGGCGGGTCCCGCTGCTGCGGTCGAGCGAGACGCGGCCGCCGAGGGCTTCGACGCGCTCGCGCATTCCGAGCAGGCCGTTGCCTTCGCGGGTGTCGGAGTGTTGGCCGTTGTCCTCGACGCTGAGGCGATGTTGGCCGTCTTCGATGTGAAAGCGCAGCGTGCAGGTGGTGGCGCGGGCGTGGCGGACGATGTTGGTAACGGCTTCGCGCAGGGCGAGGGCGAGGACGGTTTCCTGGTCGGGGTGCAGGCCGGTGTTGGTGGAAGGCATGGCGTCGCACTGGAGCGTGACTCCGGCTGCGTCGAGGGTGCGGCGGGCGGCTTCGATCTCGGCGACGAGGCCGCGCGCGCGATAGCCGCCGATGGCTTCGCGGACTTCGGCGAGCGCGCTGCGGGCGGTGCGTTCGACCTCGGCGATTTCACTGGCGGCGCGGAGGGGGTCGAGTTCGATGAGGCGTCCGGCAAGTTCCGCTTTCAAGACGATGACCGAAAGCGTGTGGCCGAGCACGTCGTGGAGGTCGCGCGCGATGCGTTCGCGTTCGGCGACAGCGGCGAGGGCGACGTTCTGTTGCTGGGCTTCGCGGAGCTTGCAGTCGGCGCGGCGCTGTTGCGCGAAGAAGATGTTGCTGCCGCCGATGACCAGCAGAAGAAAGGCCCCGAAGAGGGCGTTTGCCCAGTGCAGATGCAGCCAGTATGTCTCGCCGGCGAGCACCGCAGCTTCCACGCCGAAGAGCGACAGGACGACCGGAATCGACGCAACGCTAAATGGCAGGAAAGCGGCGGCGTAGATGAAGAACGTCGTTGCGCCGGCGTTCCAGGGAAACGTGACGGCACCGAGCGCAAAGGTGGCGGCGATCATCGAGCGTCGCGTCGTCTCGCTCAACGTGCGGATGTAGACGGTGACGATGACCAGGAACGCCGCCAGAACGGCGAGCGTGCCGAGCCAGAGGCGCAGGCTGGGCTCGAATACGGGCTGGATGAAGATGAAGAGAACATAGGCCAGCCAGATGAACGCGGCACGTTGCTTATAGGGCGTCGAGATGGACTTGGCGTTCATAGCTACCTGTGAAGTTTACCCGCGACCGCTACACCCCCCCTCCCCCCTCCCCTCAGAGGTACTTTGTACGCAAAGTCTTTAGAATGTAGGGCTCCAGGGCAGTGACCTGTTGCAAAGTATTCAAAGCAAAGGACTTCGGTGCAAAGTATTCAATCTTCAGGACTTATGGTGTGGGTCGGGTGTGGGTCGATGAAGTGTGAGTTTTTAATAAGTTTTGAGCGGCGAGCTATGAGTTGCAGTTTCAAGTTCCAAGGTCTATTTCTATTATAGAGAGTTGCGGGAATAAACACGCCAACTATTTTTGTTGGCTATCTCCAGTGTTCATAGTGGTTTACAGAGTTTTGCACAGGCTGGGGGGCTTGACAAGTTTCCTTATGCTGGCTGACGCAGCCCTATATCCCCAACAAGTGGCGCTAATCGCGGTGCCTGAACGTGTCCAGCAAGTAGAAAATTGGAATCGCGACGACGGTGTTGCAAACCGCGCGCAGCAACTCATGCCCGGGCTGTAGGGGCCGCGCATCGGCCACCAGAAAACGACCCATCAAGTACAGCATCAAGCTCTGTAGCAGGCAGAAGACGAAGTTCATCGCCACGCGGTTGATAATGTTGTCCACGTCCACGGTAAACCCGACGCTGGCCGCCATGTACCCGACGATGGCCTTGGCAATGCCGTTGATGCCCAACGGCAGGCCCGTCAGTCCGTCCTGAAACAAGCCGACAAACGTGCCTGTAAGGGCGCCTGCGATGGGGCTACGCCGCGACACCGCGAAAAAAATCACCACAATTAGCGGCAAGTCGAGAATCGCAAATCGCCCCCACAACTTCGGCAGTTCGGCCTGCAACAACACCGCCGCGACCGGGACCAGCAGCGTCACCGCGGGATGGAAGCCGTATTGGTCGAGTTCGCGTCGCGAGGTGTAAGTGTGTTCGGCCATGAAGTGTCTTGCTCAGAACTGCGGCGTAGTCTCCGACTTTGCGGGAGCGCTGGCAGGCGCGCCGGGAGTAAGTTGACTGGCCCGCGGCGTAATTCCGGGCGTATAGCGGTCAGGGTGGAGCGCGGGCTGCGGTCGCGGCACGACGGGCAACGCGGGTTTGCCGTCCGCGCCGATCGCCGGGGCAACGGAAGCACCGGTCGCGTCGACTGCCTCGCCTTCGTGAACACTCGGCAGCCGTTCCGACGCGAGATCCGCCGCGCGCTTGGCGCTTGCCACGGCGATGTCCGCGTCCTGCTGCGCGAGCGGCGGCAAGGTCGTCTGCGTGCCTGTAATAACGAGCACCTCTTCCAGCCGCGCCAGATCCGCTGCCGGTTTGATCGTGATCGCGGTGTAAGGCTGGTGTTCAGGGTCCGGCTTGATCGACTCGATCACCCCCACGGGAAGCCCACGCGGAAACACCCCGTCGCCGCCCGAAGTAATCACACGTTCGCCCGGCTTGATGCGCGAATCGGCGGTCAGGTTGTCGATCTCCACCTGTCCGCCACCCGTGCCGCGAACGATGCCGCGAATGCGCGTCGACTCCAGAATCACTCCAGCCCCCGCAGTGGGATCGTTGATCAGCAGCAGTTGCGCCGTATGCGCCCACACATCGCGCAGCTTGCCGACGATCCCGTCCGGCGTCATCACGGCCTGGTCCGGCTTCAAGCCGTCCTTCGATCCTTTGTCGATGGTCACGAGCCGCGAGCGGTCCGATCCGCTCGTCCCAATCACCTGTGCGGCCACGGTCGACGCAATGTACTGCTGCTGAAATCCCAGCAACGCCTGCACCCTGCGGCCCTGCCGCGCGTCTTCTGCAAACGCGGCCTGCTCCTCGCGCAGCCGCGCAATTTCGGTCTGCAAATCGCGGTTCTGCTGGCGAGTATGGCGTAGATCCACATAGCTCGACCAGAAGTGACGTACGTTCAACCCGCCGCCGTGGATCAGCCGCTCGAACGGCGTCACAATGGCCGCGCTCCAGAAGCGAAGCTGCGACACCCTCTTGCCGTCCCCCGGCCTCCCGCCCACTGCGTCACTCTGCCGCGGAACCTGCATGGCCAGCCCGATCGTCTGGAGCAGCACGACGGCGATCAGTACCAACGAATTTTTGAAACGCGCGAAAAACGAGTCCATGTGGATATTGCGGTCAGTCCGATTCTAGCGGAGCCGCGAAGGTCGGCCGCCTGACCCTCAAACCTCACTCCCTCAAACCTCACTCCACAACAGACTCGTTCGCCCCTTACGGCATCCTATGTCTCTGATACAAGGAGAAAACATGCCCGACACACAAGGCCAACGCGCGGTCGAGTTCCACAATCTCGCGGCGCACGCCCATCTCGAAGCCGCCGCTTCTCACAACCGCGGCGACCACCTCAACGCCCACGAGCAATCCAAACTCGCCCAGGAGCACGCGACCGAAGCCCACCGCCACTCGGAAGCTCTCACGAAACAGAAGGAATCCTGAGCCTCATAACTCAAGTTTCATAACTCAAAGCTCATAACTCAAGCTCTGTGATATCCCTTCACTGCGGAGGCGGAGGCGTCGATCCAGGAGGCGTCCCATTCGGCGAACTGCCGGGCGGCGTTCCGCTTCCCGGCTCCGAGTTTGGCTTTCCGCTGACAGCGTCGCGACCGAAGTTTGACGCTGGCTGCGAGCTGATCCCGCCGCCCAGGATGTTCGACTTCGCATACAGCAACTCGATCTTCGGGTCGTACAGAAACTCCCAGGTGTCATAGGTCGTCTGCTGATTCGGTGTCATGATGGAGTCGCCTGTCCGCGCGCTTCCAACCCCCATGATTTGCCCCACACCACCCGAGCCAAACCCCGAAGAAGAAGGTAAGCCGCCGGTCGTGCTTCCAGTCGAACCCGGCGTGCTCCCAACCGCAGGCCCGGTCGCACCCGCAAACCCGGCTGCCAAGCCCGGCGTCTGCCCCACCGTCGCGGTCCCACCCGGCGTTCCGCCAATCCCGCTAGGCCCGCTGGTTCCCGAAGCCAGCCCCGCCGCCGACCCCAGTCCCGCGCCGACTCCCTTCGTATCGAGTCCGCCCAGCGGCTCGCCGAAAAAACCCTTCACCGTCGTCTGCTGTTCGCCGAAATGGATGATGCGCCAATCCGCCTTGCCCGTCAGCGGATCGACATACTGCTGGCGCAGATAGCGCACATTGTTCGACTTCTCCAGCGCCTCCATCGACGGCGGATAGCTGTGGAACTTCCGGTAATAGAGCCGCAGCGCCCGCACATATTGTTCCGCGCGATGCTCGCTCTCCACTTCCTTGTCGCGACGCAGCGCCCGCCCCACCACCGGCGCGGCTACCGCCAGCGCAATCAACACCAGCGCCACCATTACCACCATCGCCAGCAGCATATATCCCTGCTCGCCTTGATGGTGCGACGCGTCGGATTGATTTGAGTTGCACATTCCCTGACTTTGCCCTAATCCCTAGTTGGACTGCAATGGCAGCGTTTGCGTGTTGTTGTTGGC
>JALYTE010000179.1 GCA_030854435.1 Acidobacteriota bacterium
GAACTTTTCCATCATCAATCGCATCGCCCTCAACCTGCTCAAGCAAGATAAATCTTCCAAACGTGGAATCAAAGGAAAGCGCCTCAAAGCTGGCTGGGATCACTTCTACCTCTTCAAACTACTAGGAATCTGATATGCGTCGGCCCGGGATATTGAGCGGAGTCTCGATGGTGTGCATCAAACCGGAATGATATGCTCCAAACCGCGAATTTTAGACAGGTTTCCAAGTCGGCTTTTGCGCTATTTGCCAGCGTGATGTTGTGTCTTTCCTTGCGGGCGGGGCCACAAGCCGCGACTGACGTTGCGCCGTCCCTCCGCATTCAGATTCTGAATGGCATGACGGGACGGCCCGTTGCCAATCGGCATCTAGTATTGATACGCAAGGACGGGCGGCGGCTCGAAGGCAATGGCGCGGGTAAGACGACCGACGGTGAAGGTTACGCTGCTATTCCAAACGCCGACGTTGCTCTCTCCGATGTTGTGGTCTCAGTGGACTTGTACCGGCCCTGCTCAAAGACCGGGAAGCACGAATTTTCGCTGGTGAAGGTGCGCGGCGCTGGCGTGGTGAGTGAAAACTCATGCCGCTCGCGGATTACGCTTTTTCCGCAGGCAGGGACTCTGATTTTTTTTGTTCGCGAAGAGACTTTCCTGGAGAAGATGCGACGGCGGTAGCGAATGGTAGAGCAAGAACGAGCAACGGCAAAGACAAAATGCTGCGATCTCTCCACTCCGCTGCGCTCCGGCCGAGATGACACTCTTTTATACCTTCAGGGAATATGCTCTAGCGAAATACAGAGGACCTTGCCCTCCCCAAAAGTGAAAGCAGGTTCCCTAGGGGAATGACAGAAAGAAAAGCAAGAACAAAAGAAAGGCAAAAGCCAACGTAGCTTGCCTGTTGAGACTTTTCTATACCCGTGCAAGCAGGCGCATCGTCGCCGCGATAGGCAGACCGACGACGTTGAAGTAGTCGCCTTCGATGCGCGGGATCCAGCGCGCGGCGAAGCCCTGGATGCCGTATGCGCCGGCCTTGCCGAGCGGCTCTCTCGACGCAACGTAGCGGGCGAGGTCTTTTTCGTCGATGTTCGCAAACGTGACATGCGTGGCTTCGACGTGGACGCGCTGCGTGGTGGCGGTGACGACGGCGACCCCCGTGTAGACCTGATGCGTTCGGTCCGAGAGCAGGCGCAACATGCGTTCTGCGTCGGCGGGGTCTGTCGGCTTGTTGAAAATTTCGCCGTCGAGGGCGACGGTGGTGTCGGCCCCGAGGACGGTCGCTTTGGGAAAGCGAGCGTGGATGGCCTGAGCCTTTTCAAGCGCGAGACGCTGCACGTAGGCGGGGGCGAGTTCGTCGGGCCGGTGCGATTCATCGATGTCCGCGGCATACACGTCGAAGGTGAGGCCGGCCTGGGTGAGGAGCTCGCGGCGGCGAGGCGAAGAGGAAGCCAGGATGAGCATCCCTAGAAGCTATCAGGAGAAAGGGTGTCCGTTCATCGTTCGCCGCGCGCAAGACCTGGCGCGCCTCACAAAATGTAGCGGCTCAGGTCCTGGTTTTTTACAATCTCCGCCACCTGCTGCTGCACGTACTCGCGATCCACCACCACCACGCGTTCCACGACGCCCTTGTCGGTTGCCCGCTCCACCAATTTCGGCACCTTCGTTGCGGCAACGACACCGTCCGCCGGCTTCACGAGGTCGGGCGCATGGAAGCTGATTTCGTCCAGCACCTTCTCCATGATGGTGTGCAAGCGCCGCGCGCCGATGTTCTCCGTCTGCTCGTTGACCTGGAAGGCAAAGTCCGCCATATCGCTGAGCGCCTCAGGCGTGAACTCGAGTTTCAGCCCTTCGGTTTCAAGCAGCGCGACGGCCTGCTTCACCAGCGACGCGCGCGGCTCGGTCAAGATGCGCAGAAAATCCTCGACGGTCAGGGCCAGCAATTCAACGCGAATCGGAAAGCGCCCCTGCAACTCAGGAATCAAATCGCTGGGCTTCGACACATGAAACGCGCCCGCCGCAATGAACAAAATGTGGTCGGTCGAAACGCTCCCATACTTCGTATTGACGGTCGTACCTTCGACAATCGGCAGGATGTCGCGCTGCACGCCCTCGCGCGAAATGTCCGGCCCGTGGCCGCCCTCGCGACCGGCGATCTTGTCGATCTCGTCGAGAAACACGATACCCGAATCTTCCACGCGCTCGACCGCGATGCGCGTGACGTGGTCCATATCGACCAGCCGCTGCTCTTCTTCCTGCACCAGATAGTCGAACGCGTCGGCGACCTTCATCGACCGCTTCCGGCTGCGCTGCCCGAACAGGCCGGACATCATGTCCTTCAGGCCGCTCTGCTCAAACTCTTCGGGGACCTGATTGGAAATGATTTCAAAGTGCGGTATATTGCGGTCGCGCACATCCATCTCGACCGAGCGCTCATCGAGCTTGCCCTCGCGAAACTGCTGGCGCAGGCGCTCTTTCTCCTTCAGCGGATTGGGTTGCACATCTTCGGCAACGGTTTTATCGTCCCCTAAGGTGGGTCCCACGACGGTCGGGACAACCTCAATACCGGGTGCCCCATGTCCCGCTTCTGGGACATGGGTTTTCGCGCCACCACCATTTCCACCGGAAGTCCCCGCTCCCTGCGCTGACAACAAATCCACCAACCGGTCTTCCGCCGCAAGTTCAGCGCGGTCTTCGATCTCGTCGAGCTTCTCGTCGCGCACCATGTCGATGGCAATCTCGACCAGGTCGCGCACCATCGACTCCACATCGCGCCCGACGTAACCGACCTCTGTAAACTTGGAGGCTTCGACTTTCAAGAAGGGCGAGTTGGTCAGCTTCGCCAGCCGCCGCGCGATTTCGGTCTTGCCGACGCCGGTCGAGCCAATCATGAGGATGTTCTTGGGCATGATCTCTTCCGCCAACTCGGGCGAAAGTTTTTGCCGCCTCATGCGATTGCGCAGAGCGACAGCGACGGCGCGCTTGGCCGCCGCCTGCCCCACAACATACTTGTCGAGCTCGACGACAATTTCACGCGGAGTCAGGTCGTCGAGCGCGAGGGGCTGGTCTTCCGCCGTGCCGGGGAGATAAATTGCCATGGACTACGCTTTCCGCGCAAACTTGCGCAATTCGTCAACGTCGCCTAAGTCGCGCGGACGGCCCGCGGCCAGTTTGTTCGCAATGAGATGTTCTCTGGAGATAAAGCGAACCGGAAGCTCCTCGACGGCACCGATGGTGGAATCGCGCCATGCCTCGTCAAACTCGACCCCAGCTATGCTCTGCAACACATCGATGCGGTCTGGCTCAACACCGATTTGGAAGTACTGGCCTGGCTTCCCAACAAAATCGGATGGTGTCATGTCGTCCAGAGGAGCGCCAAACGCCGCGAGGGACTTAAAAACCGCAAGCGCGTTCGATTGGCTGGACCGGATAAATACGTCAAGATCCTTGGTGAATCGGGCCTGTGTATATGCATTGACAGCGTGGCCTCCGACGACAAGGTATTCAACCCCATGACTGTTGAACGCGGACAAGAGATCGCTCTGATTCTTGAGCATGAATATCAATCCCTCTCTGCCGGTAGGCGTACTCGATCAACTCGTCGGTTGCGCGCATTTTTTCGTCGATGGAGCGCTCGTTCCAGTAGCGAATCGTCTCAGCCTCTTGTTCTTCATGGCTACTGAACCAACGAATTGTCCTGCTGGGATGAACCTCACATGCTTTTGGCATCGCTCTTCCTCATCGCTCCATTTTATCAGTCTGATGTAGGACGGGCATTACCATTCGGCAGATTCTGCGCGACATCGGCCCCTTAAACGCTATCACTTATTGCCTCTCATTAAATCGAGAAAACCCATCGCAAGCCACATGAGCAGCAACCCCACAGGTATTGCAAGTATCGCTACGACAGCAACACGAAATTGATGCAAACGACCAGCCGGTTCGTTTGAGCCTATATTTGGGGAAGTTCCAATCTTATGTAGCTGGATAGAAGAAAACATCAAAACTAACGTTGCCCCAAGCCCCGCGGCAACCAGCGGGAATTTCGATACGCGACCTGATGGGTCAGGAGGAATCATCCAGACCAAGATGAAGATCGGGAAAGCGATAAAAATGAGAAGCCACGCCGCAGTTCTCACGAGGACTTGACCATGACGAGATCGAGCGTCCGCCATTTATTCGCTCCTCTTCAACTCCTCCACCGTCACGTTCATATTCGAGTAGATACAAATCTCCGCAGCGATCCTCATGCTCTTCTCCACAATCTCGCGGGCGGTGAAGTCGGTGTTTTCCATCAGCGCCGTCGCCGCCGCGAGGGCGAAACTGCCGCCCGAACCGATGGTCGCAATCGTGCCATCGCCGACCGGATCCGGTTCGATCACGTCGCCATCGCCGCTCAATAGAAACATCTGCTTCGCGTCCGCGACAATCAGCAGCGCCTGCAACTGGCGCAGCAACTTGTCGGTCCGCCAGTCCTTCGCCAGTTCCACCGCCGAGCGTCCGAGGTTCCCGCCATACTGCTCCAGTTTGGCTTCGAAGCGCGTGAACAGGGAAAACGCGTCCGCAGTCGAGCCCGCAAACCCAGCCAGAATCTTCTCGTTGTACAGCCGTCGAATCTTCTTTGCCGAGTGTTTCATCACCGTCGCGCCGAGCGTCACCTGGCCGTCCGCTGCCATCACCACGGTGTCGCCACGACGCACGCACAGCACCGTCGTCGAGCGCACGCGCCGCCCATCCGCCAGGTCCAGCGGATGCCCGCTGGCCCCGATTTTCGCGCCGCTATCTTGTCGTGTGTGTTGCACGCTCCATTCTATCGCCGCTTCCGCCAGTCGCAGCTTTTTCTGCCCTTTGAAATGGGTGGGCGCGACCGAAGCTGACCTTACGAAAGTGTCGCCAATTCTCACCCGGGATTACACTAGAACGATGCACGTTCATGCACAGCCGAACGCCATCAACCCGGCTTCAGGACAGGCTGGCGGTGGCAGTCAACGTATCCAGGGTATTCTTAAATTTTCGCTCGTGTTGACGCTGCTCTACATCCTCGCGACGTTCTACTTCGGCTTGCGCGCCCACTCGCTGGCGCTGCTTTCGGAAGCTGGCCACAACCTCTCCGACTTCCTCGCCCTCGCGCTCAGTTTCGTCGCCGTCTATTTGCAGACGCGCCCCGCCACCGACCGCAAGACCTTCGGCTACCAACGCGCGGGCGTGCTGGCCGCCTTTGTCAACGCGCTCACGCTCATCGTGCTGTCGGCCTGGATCGCGATCGCCGCAGTCCATCGCTTTGCTGCGCCCGTCGCCGTCGAGCCGCACCTGATGATGGGGGTCGCCGCGGCCGGCGTTGTCATGAACGGACTTATCGCCGCGTTGCTCTGGAAGTTTTCCGGCGACGTCAATATCCGCAGCGT